>JAYSRP010000243.1:0-12382 GCA_043721015.1 Synechococcales cyanobacterium
CTTTGCAGCTAAAGAAATTCAAAGCAGCAGGTTTCACTAAAAAGATTCGGCAGTAATTTTGATAAGAAACTATTTATCGGCAGTAATTTTGGCTGGTGGTCAAAGTCGGCGGATGGGTAGAGATAAAGCCCTGCTGCCGATAGCTTCGCCAGTTGCGCCAAGAGCGATCGATCCCTTAGCTCCAGAGTCGATCAATAGTATTACTCTTCTGCAACAGACCTGTGCGGTGGCTAAATCTTGCACTGATAAGGTTTTTGTTCTTTCTTCAACCCTCTACGATCTGCCATTGGGTTGTCAATGGATTTCTGAAGATCCTCCATATCAAGGGCCACTGAAGGTTTTTGCCAATTGTTTAGGGCTGATCGAGAGTGAGTGGATTTTGCTGTTAGCCTGTGATTTGCCCTATTTAGATGCCCAGGTCTTACAGCGCTGGATTGGGGAGTTAGAGCAAGTACCGGCTAGTTCGATCGCCTATTTAGCTGCCCACCCCAAAGGTTGGGAATGTCTTTGTGGCTTCTATCGCCAGCAATGTCATCAGAGTTTGCAAGACTTTATTATGGCTGGTGGAGATTCTTTCCAGTCTTGGCTACGAGATCAAGAGGTTCAAGCCATTCCGACGGCTGAGCCAAGAATGTTGATCAATTGGAATAGTCCGGCAGATTTTTCGACTTAGAAGACTACCCAGGAATTTACTTTAGTGGCCAAATAATCTTGGAAAGTGCTCAATAGCTTTGAGATTGAGCCAGGTCTATTGGGGGCGATCCCAGCACCCTGTCAACTGTCTGGGGATCGCCTATGGGGATTGGAGGCTACGTGATCGCCGGGGAACTCTCATTTCATCTTGATTTCATGAAGAATAGTTAAATTTACGGTTGTTTCTGTAGCACCCTGAGGTCTATACTAAGAGTGCTAAAAAACACAGTTTGAGAAGTTACCTTATGGCAGGAATCGCAGACGCTAACTTGATGGTTATTGAGCGCTATACTCCTCTATCTCTTGATAGGCAGCCTCTTACACTCAGTGAAACTCTTCCTTCCGACTTTAAGATACCGAATACTTTGCCTCGTTGCCACGTTGCAGCTCTTTCCAGGACTGAACGTCATCGATTTTTGGCTAGTTGTTTGCCCGGTATCGTATCAGATTTTGAGAATCACTCAGAACTGCGGGAGTTTTCGATGTTGGATGGTTTAGATTGGGATCCAGAAGATGACTAGCCCCAGACAAGGGGAGATTTGGTACGTAAACTTAGACCCGACTGTGGGTGTTGAAATCAAGAAGGCTCGACCGGTGGTGGTAGTTAGCTCAGATGCACTGAACTCTCCCCAGTGGAAAATGCGAATTGTGATTCCTTGCTCGGCATGGCAAGAGCGCTTCGAGGACAAGTTTTTTAAGGTAATGATCCCCGCTGACCCCGAAACCGGATTGAAGAAGCCTTCGGCTGCGATCGTGTTGCAGGTAAGGTCAATTTCTGTCGATCGGTTTCAGGATCGCTTGGGCAGAGTAGCGAATGAAACGCTCCAAGAACTTTTGGCGGGCCTAGTATTGGGCATTGACTATCAACCTTCGCGTTAATCAGAATTTTCATAATGACGAGTACCCAACAACGCGCCGCCCTGCAACGCCAAATCTGGCAAATCGCCAATGATGTTCGCGGCTCAGTCGATGGCTGGGATTTCAAGCAATACGTGCTCGGCACGCTGTTTTACCGCTTTATCAGTGAAAACTTTTCTAGCTACATTGAGGCTGGTGATGACAGCATCCACTACGCCGAGCTGTCTGATCGAATCATTACCGATGACATCAAAGACGATGCTATTAAAACCAAAGGCTACTTTATTTACCCCAGCCAGTTGTTTGCCACGATCGTCGCCAGTGCCAACACTAACGAAAGCCTAAACACCGACCTGGCTGCGATTTTTGCGGCGATCGAAAGCTCTGCCAATGGCTACCC
Organism: Synechococcales cyanobacterium; assembly: GCA_043721015.1. GTDB lineage: Bacteria > Cyanobacteriota > Cyanobacteriia > Cyanobacteriales > Chamaesiphonaceae > JAAFHZ01. The sequence goes on from JAYSRP010000243.1 coordinate 1,952, forward strand.
CTCTGATCTGGACATCAAAGGGCTGTTTGCCGATTTTGACACTACCAGCAACCGCCTCGGCAACACTGTTAAAGATAAAAACCTACGCTTGGCTGCGGTACTAAAAGGCGTGGCAGAACTAGATTTTGGTGACTTTGATGCCAGCCATATCGACCTGTTTGGCGATGCCTATGAGTTTCTGATCTCCAACTATGCCGCCAATGCCGGTAAATCGGGCGGTGAGTTTTTTACCCCGCAGCATGTCTCTAGGCTGATTGCCCAGCTTGCTATGCACCAGCAAACCAGTGTCAATAAAATTTATGACCCTGCCTGTGGTTCTGGTTCGCTGCTATTGCAAGCTAAAAAGCACTTTGACGCTCACATCATTGAAGACGGTTTTATGGGCAGGAGATTAACCACACCACTTACAACTTGGCGCGGATGAATATGTTTTTGCATAACATCAACTACGACAAGTTCGATATGCAGTTGGGCAATACTCTGACAGACCCGCACTTTGCTGATCATAAGCCCTTTGATGCGATCGTCTCTAACCCGCCCTATTCGGTGAACTGGATTGGCAGTGATGACCCGACGCTGATCAATGATGATCGCTTTGCGCCAGCAGGGGTTCTCGCGCCTAAATCTAAAGCTGACTTTGCTTTTGTGTTGCATTGCTTGAGCTATTTATCTAGCAAGGGTCGGGCGGAGATCGTGTGTTTCCCTGGTATTTTTTACCGGGGCGGCGCTGAAGCCAAAATTAGAAAGTATCTGGTGGACAACAACTATGTGGAAACGGTGATTTCACTCGCGCCTAATCTATTTTTTGGCACTACCATCGCTGTGACCATTTTGGTGCTATCCAAACATAATCCCGATACCGCCGTCCAGTTTATTGGTGCCAGTGGACTATTTAAAAAAGAAATTAACACTAACACCTTGACTGATAATCACATTGCTGGAATCATGGGGGTGTTTGATAGTAAGGAAAATGTTGCTCATTTTGCCCGATCGGTGCCTTTTGAAGAGATTGCTGATGATTACAATCTGTCGGTCAGCAGCTATGTGGAAGCCAAGGATACCCGCGAAATCACGGACATCACCGCGCTTAATGCTGAACTAAAAACCACTGTTGCGAAGATCGATCGCTTGCGGGCTGAGATTGATGCGATCGTGGCGGAGATAGAAGCATGAGTAATCTAAGCTTTAACCTGCTGATCGAAAGCATTAACCAAGTACACAGCTCTTTTCAAAGCCAGTCGGTAAAAGCCGTCAATATGGGGCTGACTATGCGGAACTGGTGCATCGGGTTTTATATCGTAGAGTTTGAGCAAAACGGTGAGGATAGAGCTAAATATGGCACCACATTAGTTGCCAATATTGCCCAAAGCATACAAATTAAAGGACTAACTGCCCCTGAGTTGTCGCGCTGCCGCCAGTTTTATAAGGTGTACCCAGAGATTCTTGGGACAAAAACCCAAGAATCTCTCCGTAATATAACAAACGGCAAGACAACCAAGCAAATTCTTGGGTCGCTGACCCAAGAATTACAAAACAATGAAAATCAGCTTATTTCTTCTATTTCGTACACTCACTTTGTGGAGCTAATTAAAATTGATAATCCAGTTAAGCGGAAGTATTTTGAACTTTTAGTCTTGAAAGCGCATCTCAGTGTGAGAGATTTGAAAAGAGAAATTGCATCATTGAGCTATGAGCGCTTAGGAATGGCAGCCGATAAAGAAGCAGCTTTGGCACAGCTTGCTCAAAAAATAACGCTTGCCTTACCGAAAGATATTATTAAATCACACTACTTTTTTGAGTTTTTGGGAATTAATTCGCCAGAAATGGTTGAAGAGTCAGCTCTTGAATTGGCGTTAATAAATCATCTTCAGCAATTTATTATTGAGTTAGGTAATGGTTTTTGTTTTGAGGCGAGACAAAAGCGTATTTTAATTGGTGGAGAATACTTTTTTGTCGATCTGGTTTTTTATCATCGTATTTTAAAGTGTCATGTAGTAATTGAGCTAAAGGTTGATATTTTTTCTCACGCCCATGTTTCGCAGTTGGTCACTTATCTCAATTTTTACAAACAAAATATGATGGAAGAAGGTGATAATCCGCCCATAGGTATTTTGCTGGTAACGGATAAAAATACGGCGTTGGTTGAGTATGCAACAGCCAATGAAAAAGACCGTCTTTTTGTTAGTAAGTATAAATTGAACCTTCCATCTGAGCAAGATTTAAAAATGTTTATCGAGCGGGAATTGCAGGGAATTGATGGAGGTGCCCTATGAGTGATATGAACTTTCTGGAAAAGCTGTTGGATGGGGTGGCGGTGGAGTGGAAGGCGTTGGGAGCATTAGGCGAGTTCGTCCGTGGCAGTGGCTTACAGAAAAGTGATTTTACAGATAGTGGTATTGGCTGTGTTCATTACGGTCAGATTTATACATTCTACGGTGATTATGCGTACCAAACTAAATCCTTTGTTTCTTCTACGTTGGCAACAAAATTAAGAAAAGCACAAAAGAGTGATTTGATTATTGCCACGACCAGCGAAAATATTGAAGATGTTTGCAAAACTTTAGTTTGGCTGGGTGAAGAAGAAGTTTGTGTAAGCGGTGAGACTTATATTTTCAAACACAATCAGAACCCTAAATATTTAGCTTATTATCTCAAAACACCGCATTTCTTTGATTTCAAGAAACGCAATCGAACTGGTACAAAAGTTATTAGAGTGCATGGCGATAGGTTGACTACCTTCCAAATCCCCATCCCATGCCCAGACAACCCCGAAAAATCGCTTGCTATTCAAGCCGAAATCGTGCGGATTTTGGACACTTTTACAACACTGACCGCCGAGCTGACCTCCGAGCTGACCGATCGCAAAAAACAATACAACTACTACCGCGATCGATTGTTGACTTTTGAAAAAGGTGAAGTGGAGTGGAAGACGTTGGGGGAGGTGGCTCTTGATTTTGGTCGTGGAAAATCAAAGCATCGCCCAAGAAACGATCCGAAGTTATATGGTGGGAATAATCCATTTATTCAAACGGGTGATATTAGGAACGCACCTCACATCATTGAGACATACAGTCAGACATATAGCGAGATTGGCTTAAAACAAAGTAAATTATGGCCTAAGGGTACTTTGTGTATTACCATCGCAGCTAATATTGCAGAAACTTCTATTCTAGGATTTGATGCTTGTTTTCCTGATAGTGTCATTGGTTTTGTTGCAAATCCAGAGAAAACCACATCAGGTTACGTGGAATATCTCTTGTCATCACTTAAAACAAAGTTGGAAGAAATGGGGCAAGGAAGTGCTCAAAGTAATATAAATTTGGGCACGTTTGAAAATCTTAGATTGCCTTTTCCTCCCCTCGCCGAACAAGTCAGAATCGCTTCCCTCCTCGACAAATTCGACACCCTCACCACCTCCATCAGCGAAGGCTTGCCCCGTAAAATTGCCTTGCGCCAAAAGCAATACGAATATTACCGCGATTTACTGTTAAGTTTTCCCAAGACTAAGGAGGAACAATGAGTAAGCATCCGCAAAGAGTGCAGAATATGCAAAGTGAGTTTTCTGATGCCTATGCAGGGGCTTTGGCAACTCTGGAGTTTAGAGGACTTAGTACTTAGGATTCCTACTACCACTTAAACTAATTTGAGGTTCACATGGCATACAATAATTTCACATTAGAATTAGCTAAAAATCAATTTAGCCTAACAATCATCAACGAACGATTTTGTGATTCTTTACCGATCGCTGAGCCACAACTAGAGTTTACAATTGTGTTCAATGACCTATTGGAATTGGCTGAAGGGGCAAGAACCGAAAAGGCTAAATCAGAGTTGTTAGTTACTCCAATCTTGGCTCAAGCAACAAAATTATCTGGAGGAAGAGTAAAGTTGTTTTCTGGAGAGGAGTTTAATGTAGACCATGAAAAGGGCTTGAATGGGTTCTGTGATTTTTTATTCAGCAGATCTGCCAACCCTTATACTATTGATGCTCCGGTATTCATGTTAGTAGAAGCTAAACGCGGTGAGATTGAATTTGGGTTAGGTCAATGTGTAGCTGAAATGATAGCGGCACAGCTTTATAATCAGAGTCAAGGACAAATTATTCCGGTTGTTTATGGTTGTGTAACTAGTGGTAGATTGTGGCAATTTCTTAAACTAGAAGGTGATAAAGTGACAATCGACCCAGATAATTATCCACTAATGCCAATTCATAAAGTTCTTGGCATTCTCAAATCGATATTAAGTTAGCAAAGCTCAAGCCAAGAAATTGGGAGAATACTTTAATGTTTCTCCTGCTGCTTTTATCTGATGCGAGTATTACCGCGATTTGCTGCTCACCTTGGCAATCAAAAACTCTCGGCAGTGCTGAGAGAAATTCATCCCAGTATAATTGCATGAATTATCCGATGCTTTAGAGGACAAAAACCAATGACCGACTACAACACGATCGCCGAATCTAACAACTTCATCGTGCTGGAACAATACAGCAAACAATCGAAGGTTAGCGAAAGCTACCAAACCGAATACGATTTAGAGAGCGAATTTATTCAAGATTTAGTTAATCAAGGCTATCAGTACCTGCCCAGCATTACCAACCCGCAAGCCATGCTAGCCAACGTGCGCGAGCAGTTGCAGATGCTTAATAACGTGCAGTTTACCGCAGGCGAATGGCAGCGTTTTGTAGAAACCTTTTTAGATAAACCTAGCGACGGCATTACCGATAAAACCCGCAAAATCCATGACGACTACATCCATGATTTTGTATTTGATGATGGTCGCATTCAAAACATCTACCTCCTCGATAAAAAGAACCTTGCCCGCAACAAAGTACAAGTAATCAAGCAGTTTGAACGAAAGGGTACCCAAGCCAACCGCTACGATGTGACCATTTTGGTCAACGGCTTGCCCCTAGTGCAAATAGAGCTAAAAAAACGCGGCGTGGCGATTCGGGAAGCCTTTAACCAAGTGCATCGCTACAGCAAAGAGAGCTTTAACGCCGAACACTCGCTGTATAAGTATTTGCAACTGTTTGTCATTTCCAACGGCACCGATACCCGCTACTTTGCCAACACCACCCAGCGGAATAAAAATAGCTTTGACTTTACCATGAACTGGGCGGAAGCCGATAACAACCTGATCAAAGACCTGAAAAACTTTACCACCACCTTTTTTCAAAAAAATACCCTGCTGAATGTGCTGTTGCAGTATGCGGTGTTTGACGTGAATGACACCTTGCTGGTGATGCGCCCCTACCAGATTGCCGCCACCGAGCGCATTTTGTGGAAAATTAACAGCGCCTACCAAGCCAAACACTGGAGCAAAATTGAGGGCGGCGGCTATATCTGGCACACCACTGGTTCAGGCAAAACCCTAACCAGCTTTAAAGCGGCGCGGCTGGCGACTGAGCTAGATTTTATCGACAAAGTGTTTTTTGTGGTCGATCGCAAAGACCTCGACTACCAAACCATGAAAGAATATCAACGCTTTTCGCCCGATAGCGTGAATGGCTCTGACAGCACTGCGGGACTGAAGCGTAATCTGGATAAAGACGACAACAAAATCATCGTCACTACCATCCAGAAGCTAAACAACCTGATGAAAACCGAAAGCGACCTAGCCCTGTTTGGCGACAAAAACACCAAAAACGTGGTGTTGGAAAAAAGCTACAAGGAATACATGGGCGGCTTTATTCGGGCCAACCTGGGTAATCGAGCCAAAGAAAGCCTGATTGTGGATTTCATTAATCAAACCAATCTCGATGAGATGGCAGATAAAGCCAGCATCATTGATACGTTCTTTAAATTTGCCCAAGCCGAGCAAGCCCGCGAAGCAGATGAGTTGATTCGTTCAGAAGGCTTAAATGAAGAAGCAGCCAAGCGCTATATCAATGTCTCCCTGAAACGCGAGTTCGCCAGTGAAAATGGGACTGAGTTAAATTCAACACTACCTCAAATGAGTCCGCTTAATCCACAATACAAAACCAAGAAGCAGAGCGTTTTCCAAAAAATCGCAGCGTTTGTTGAGAAGTTTAAAGGCGTAGGCGGGCAGATTTAGGACTGCCTACGCGCAAAAAAATGGTGAGGTTGCAATAAAATCTAGTTCTGCTCCGGCAACATCACCACCGCACCATTGAAGGCGGCCAAACGGCAGGCATCAGCGACCCAAAGGCTATCTAAACTGGCTCCGGGTTTGACATAGTTTGGCTCATTATCAAAAAAATGCGCCAAAGCAATATTGAGATCTTGAACAAACATGCCTTTGCGAGAACCCAGCTCGATCGAAGTCTGCTCTTTACCCACAATTAGAGTACCTTGATCGCCATCAAAAACCATCGCTCCCAAATCACCTTGCACTTCAAACCGCCGCGATGGTGCCCAGATCTGTTCACCTTTGCCGTATGCTACTTCGGCAAACAGGCCGCTGGCAAATTTGAGTTGGGCGGTGCAGAGCAAAGTGTGGAAATAATCTTCGTCATCTAAGCCCCAATATTTTTCTTGGCAGCTCACTCGATCGACTTTGCCAAACAAATCAGTAAACCGATGTAACCGCGATAAAGCCGCTGTTAAGGGAAAACCAAACTGCTGTTGTTGATAGCTCCATTTGCGCGGCGTGGGGTTTTGAGGTGTCAGGGTGCTGTATCGGGCATAGTAGGGCTTGCCAATTTTGGGTAGCCACTCGGTCATGGCTTGATGTAGGGAACCTAGTAACTCGATGTGCTCTACATGGAGAAATAGCTGGCGATCGGCTGCCAAAATAATAATTTCTTCGGCATCTTGGGGTTCTAGTGCCAAGGGATATTCCACAATTACGTGGCGGAGGGCTTCGATCGCAGCTTTGGCGATCGGGCCGTGTAGGTCGTTGGTAGAACAAATCACCACCATATCGACGTTAGACATGGCGACTAGTTCTTGCCAACTGGCTGCTGCGGTGCAGTTGAATTCTGTGGCAAATTCTTGGGCGCGCTCGGGTGAAGAGCTGGCTACGGTGACTAATTCGGTGCGACTATCGGCAATGATCGACTGGGCGCGAATTTTGGCAGCGAAGCCGGTGCCTACTAAGCCGACTTTTAGGGGATTACGAACGTATCTATAAAGACTCAAAGTATAGACCTAGCTTAAACTTGTGCTTTTATTATCGGGCAAAAGTTCACAATCTGGTCAGGATTTAGCCAAATTCTAATTCATGTAGATGGTTAAAAAAGCAGGATAGGTGCTGATGAGGCTTGCCTTCTTGGTGGGCATAGACTTTGCGCCCAATCTCTAGGGAAATATCTTCTCGGAACGATCGCCATCCCTTTTCGTAGTCATCTGTTACTGATTCGTTGGCTGGATGAATGCGCTCCCAGTATGGTTTGACTTTGCGGACTGAGAGCAATGCGTAGATGAGTTGGCTGGCTTTATCTGTTTCATTGACTACTTTTAGCCATTCGGTTTGCCAAGATTGCTGTAAATTCTGTGGGGTTGAAAGGTTCAGTGTGCAGTGGCTGATTCTGGTTGCAGCGCGATTCCAGTGAGTTTTGAGGTCTTGATCATGTTGGATATTTTTGATCATTTCCTGGTATACCTGGTTTAGGGATAGGGGATTGTTTTGGTAGGCGCATTGGGGATGATGGGTGAGGTCTGCTAATCGATCGAAGAATTCTTGAAGCTCGGGAGCCAAAAAATAGGCTTCTTTGTGGATGAAGCCGGTAAACCAGATTTTGTGGTGGGGTAATCGATCGATGTTGATCTGACCATGGGTAAACAAATCTTGAAAGGCTTCATCGATACTGGCAAATGCGTAATTCTCCAACGGCTGAGATTGTAGATCAATGTCCAGGAGTGCAAAAACTTTTTCTGGATCAAGCCGGGAGATTGATAAATTCTGGTCATGAATATCTCTAATAGATTGGTAAGTTTTGATTACGTCAGAACGACTACCAGAGTTGAAAAACATGGGAGTTTTATTTATCCAATCATGCGGTAAGCAGGCTTTGTAAAAGCTGGCATCGGGTAATTCGCTATTTTTGCCGTAGGATGAGGGCGAGGATCGATCATTATGTTCTGGAATTTTGCCTTCGCACAAAATAACAATCCGATTGCTAATCCGAGGGGATTTAATAATGTTGAGGCAGTGCTGTTCGATATTCATGATGGTTGCTAGGTTGCCTTCGCTGCTGATTTCAGTAGCTTTGGCTCAATTTCTTTGACATGAGCAGGACTCAATGCGCTGCACACTTCATAGGAATGGGTCGCTAAAATATATTGATTGCTTGGCTCCCATGCCTCCAAATCCCGGACTATTTGATACTGCCAATCTGGATGTAATCCAACCTCTATTTCATCCACGAGAACAATAGAATTTTTGATTTTATTAGTTTTCAGCCAAGCATAGATTGAAAGTCTTCTAAGTTCTCCATGGCTTAAATCTGCTGGATTAAGCTCTACCTCATGTTTTTTTATAACTATTCTTGATAAGTCTTCGGATGGCTCAATACTTTTGTCACCAAAAAAAACCTTCAATTCATTCAAAAGCAGTTCAAATTCATTTCCATATTTACCACTGTTTTTGATTGCTTTTAATTTGTCATTATCGAAGGCTTTCTTGAAAGCACTACTTAGTATTTTTACAGTTGAAAACTCATATAAAAATAGGTTGCTAATCTCTAGTTGCAAGTTATTTAAAATATCATAGTAGCTATTTGATCTTTCAAACAATGATAACAGCTCAGATGAAGAAAGAAATAGAAAAGTCTGACTATTGGGAGCAGCCATGAAAAGCTGTTTAGAAATTTCGTTAGATTCTAAGATGTCGTTGGCTGTACAAATAAGCATTAAACTATTTTCATGATAAGCAATCTTAATCATCTTGGAAGAAATAATTGAGTTGACCTCCAGTAGAAACTGCTCAGATTTGCTAAGTTGGTACTTTAGCGTGTAATATTTATCCTTGAAATCACGGCTCCTTTCCATAAGTTGAATCAGCTTGCTATTAGTTAATGCTTTTGCTTGAAGCATGCTACTCAACTCCTTTGAATCTGAAAGCTGCGAACAAACAGTTATTTCCATTTGCAGATTCTCTTTTAATTCATTTTCCTCAAACTTATAAATATCAACTTTTTTCTCTGCCTCTCGAACCTCTAATTTCATCAACTCCATAGAGTTAACATATTCTTGAATTCCACTCTCTCTAAATATATTTACTTGATATTCATTTTGGTCATTACTCAATTCTTTCAAGAATTTATCATAAAAAGTAATGTTGTTGTAAAACTCGAATTCAATTTGATTAAGGCTTGCATTGTCACGCAATGTAATTTTTGCTAGTATAGAATTTGGAGTAAAATTTTCTAGCTCAGAATTATTCAGAAGATTTTTAATGTATTTGCTATCGTTGTTTCCATAAAAGTTTAGCAGTGTGAAAACCAGTTGTAAAAAAGTACTTTTTCCACCGCCATTTTGGCTCGCCAGTGGAAAAATTTGCGGTGTGTAGTGCTCCTCAAAAGTAATATCAATATCTTTGAGAACTCGGAAGTTAGGGATTTGAACTCTTTGAAGGCGCATGATGTTCTCCGAATTAAGTAGATTCAATGCTTCTTTAGATGTTTCGTAATCATCGGTAATATCGGAATCATTTAAAACTTAAGTGGTGGGGTAGTGCTTTAACTTCGCTCAGTAGCCATACCCACTCTGATATTACTCATTCTTCTTCTAACTTACTGCGAAGCTGCTGTAACGCCACTTTTGCGAGCACGCTAATCACTGGTAAAGGATCTTGAAGCGCGGCTTCTAGGTATGGGATAGCTGCGGCGTTGCCCACTTTGCCCAAAGAGCTAACGGCAGCCTTGCGAACATCCACATCAGGGTCTTGGATTGATCGAATTAATGGCTCCACCGCCCCCGCATAATTCACTTGCCCCAAAGCTGCCGCTGCCTCACAGCGCAGAACCTCAGAAGGATCTTGGAGGGTTTTTATCAGAATTTCACAGGCGCGCAGATCGCCTTTTTCTTGAGCCAGATGAGAAATCGCGCTGATTACCGCGCAGCGAACATTGATCGACTCATGATTCAAAGCCGGATATAGATGCTCCGCCGCCTCCGCTCCCACAAAAGACAACGCCCAAGCTGCATGACCCTTAGTAGTCTCCGGGTTACTGTCATCAGCAATGATATCCAGCAAAGCAGGCACCGAAACTTCACCAATTCGGGCTAAAGCTCCTACCGCAGAGCCATGCACCACCGTATCGGGGTCATGCAAAAAAGCATGAAGCAAAGCCGGGACAGCAGTGGGATCTTCGATGAGGGCGATCGACTTGGCCGCTGCCCGCCGGATCGTGACATTGGGATTATGGAGCAGAGCCTCAATTAGCTGAGGCGTAGCCGGTTCGCCAATCTCACCCAGGGTTTCGGCGGCTCGTAGCCTAATGACTCCTCGGGTATCACCCAAACCTTC
>JAYSRP010000244.1:0-2603 GCA_043721015.1 Synechococcales cyanobacterium
CCTTCTTTTTTAAGTCGCCGATAAATTGTAAGGGATTGAAGGCTGCATTGGCTTGAGAGGACATTCCACCTAACAATAGGGTGCTGATTAAGACTGCTACAAGGATTCTATACTTGACTTTTGTATTTTTTTTCTTGGGTATTTTTTTCATGATTTTACTCCTGGTAATTATTTAATCTCGATACATATTTCCATTCATTGCTATATCCCATAAACTATTCAAAGCTTTAGGAATAGTATCGGTATCTGGATTTACGACAGGATTTATTAAGATATCCAAGATGCTACCGGTGATGCTGGGTGCATCTGCTGCCAACAAAACATGACTATTGAAAAACATTACTTTACTCTCGAAATGGTAGATATGCTAACGATTACAGCGGTATTGCTTGATATGTATCCATAGCATTCCCCAAATATTTCGATTTATCTCATACCTTTTTATAATTCTCTAGGTATTAAATAATTGCCTCCAACTAAGTAAAAATATTCTAAAAACCATCCAAATTATGAGATGTTGAGCAAAAATAACAGAACCCTAATTTCATGCTAGTCTGTGATATCTATTAATTGCTCTGACGGGAGAAAGACCTATGACCGCGACCTTTATTCAGGATGAAGCCGAGCTGGATGCGCTATTAGCCGCAGAGCCTTTGCTGGTGGTCGATTGCACAGCTACTTGGTGTGGCCCATGTAAGTTGGTGGCACCTTTGATGGACGAACTGGCCGAAGACTATGCCGATCGAGCGAAAGTTTATAAACTAGATGTAGATGTCAACAAGCCGATCGCCAAGCGCTTTGAAGTTAAAAGCATTCCTGCCGTCATGATCTTTAAGCAGGGTGAGTTAGTAGAAAAAGTTGTGGGTGCTAAGCCCTATGCAGACTATACGGCCACTCTAGAGAAGTTTTTGTAAAAAACCATATCTCCTGACTTAAGAATACTTTTCAAAAAAAAGTACCCCACCAACCTCTGAAAATGCTGGCTTATGGGGAAGCAGGAGATATAAAGTTGAGTAAACGAGATGATAGAGATGTGAAACGAGTCTGGAATCAGCCACTACCTAGCAGACGGATCTGCCACTTGTGGTAAACCCATACTATAATTCAAAACCCTACTGTTGAGATTATAGCCGATCTCGCCAGTCTGCAATAACTCCCGCACGAAGTGTTCTAAGTCTGAGCCAATTTTGCGCAAATTGTATTCAATCAAATCACGGCCAGCATATTCTTCTACCAAATCATCAAAGCGGCGATAAACTCTTTGCAGAGCATCATCATCCCAAGTTAGCTCGTTGTCTGGATCAATGTCCAGCGTCAGCACCTGATCGCTGGGTCGCAGCTCGTTGTCGATCACCTCAGCGGTGTAGATATGAATGTGACGGGTGGTGGATTTGAGTAACATTAGGCGATCTCCTTTTTGCAAATTTTAGACTATTTTTGAACCTATAGGGCGATCTACTACCCCCAAGCGGGGATAATGAATTGACAGGCAAGCGCAAATTTTCACAAATACAATTCTTTAGTGGCCGACTTTAACTCTACATCCCAATTTATCCAACATCTGCTAACGGCCATCGAGCAGGGCATTACTCCCAAGTCGATCGCCCAGAGCCTCGCCGAGTTTTGGGATGCCACCGCCTGTGGAATTTGGGATGGTCAGCAGCTAGCTTGGTACAGCGGCGACCCAAATTTACCCGAGCCATCCGGCCAAACATTCCAGCTTCCCGCACAGCCGATCGAAGGTTATCAGGGCGAACTGCGTGCCGAATTTTCTTTTGGCTACTTCATTTTGTTGCGTCCCCAGCCCTGGCCAGCCGCTGCCAGCTTAAATGATCTGACCTCCATAGTGGCGATCGGCCTCCGTCAACATGCTCTTAAACAAGAGGTCTACACCGCCGAACAAACCCTGCGCCAAGCTCAAACCCTGGCCGATGAACGCACCGCCCAACTCCAGAGCAGCCAGGGTTTACTTGCTAAGCTCCAAGCCGCAGGCCGTCGTCGGGTAGAACAGCTCGACGAAGCCAACCGGCTCAAAGACGAATTTATTAGCACCATTAGTCACGAGCTGCGCACCCCGCTTACCAGTATGTCTTTGGCCATTAAAATGCTGCGACAGCCGGGAATAGACCTCGATCGCCAGAACCGTTACCTAGATATTTTGCAGCAGCAGTGCGCCCAAGAAATCAACTTAGTCACTGATCTATTGACCATCCAACAGCTAGAAACCAAGCAAGGAGACCTCGGTCGCGGAGCATCCCCGGAGGGGAATCGACAGTTAATTATTTTAGATAGCCTGCTCCAGCCCTTAGCCGAAAACTTTAACCAAACCTGGGCCAGCAAAAATCTGCAACTGCATATCTCTTTGCCCCCGAATTGCCGGTGGTACAGCGAAAACGATAGTCTGACCCGAATTTTGCAAGAGCTACTCACCAATGCTGGCAAATATGCTCACCCAAATACCACTGTGGAACTGCAAGCTGAACTAAAATCCAACAAAATTATCATCGCCGTAACTGATCAAGGCAAGCTGATTAGTACAACTGATTTACCGCATATCTTCCAGAAGTTTCGCCGGGGTAAAGATGTCACCAAACAAGCTATTC
>JAYSRP010000245.1:0-12375 GCA_043721015.1 Synechococcales cyanobacterium
ATACTGGGGTCATTAAACCGGCATGGATCGATTCCATATCGATTTCGGAGCCAACTCCATCAAGAAGTTCTAAATCGTCACGGAGCTGGGCGAACAGCTCTGGATCTAGCAACCCGACCAAGCGAGGGTCATCGAGATCAAATATCGTTTCGCTGGCTTCTCGGCTGCCGTGGGCGCTGCGTTCAAACAAATGGACTTTGCGTTCTCTGCGATCGAACACGCCCTTAAACCGATCGCCGCTGCCGATCGGCCAATTCACTGCATAGGTAGCCAAGCCCAGCTCTTGCTCTACTTCATCTAACAGCTCCAACGGCTCTCGGCCTGGTCGATCGAGCTTGTTGATAAAAGTAAAAATTGGCAGTTCGCGCATTTTGCAAACTTCAAACAGCTTGCGGGTCTGAGGTTCTAAGCCCTTGGCCGTATCAATGAGCATCACCGCGTTATCAGCGGCAGCTAAGGTGCGGTAGGTATCTTCACTAAAATCTTGGTGACCAGGAGTGTCTAATAAATTAATCTGAAACCCATCATAGACAAACTGCAACACCGTGGAAGTAATCGAAATGCCCCGCTGTTTTTCCATTTCCATCCAGTCAGAAGTAACCTTGCGCTGATCACGACGGGCTTTCACTGCTCCGGCTTCGTGAATGGCACCCCCATACAGCAACAACTTCTCGGTTAAAGTGGTTTTACCGGCATCTGGGTGGGAGATAATTGCGAAATTACGGCGCTGAGCCACTGCAAGCAGCAATTCAGCTTCGGTAGTCAAAGACTCAGTCTGTAACTCAGTTTGTGACCTAGTCTGTGACTCAGATTGCAATTCAGTGGGCATAAAATGAAGATGGGGCGATTATTTCAACGTCTCGAAGAGAGACATCCTAGACAGTCTACCACGCCACAAACAAGCGATTCTGCTGACGCTGGTAGCGGGTAGTTCACGTATGATTAGCTAGTAAAACTGGGGGAGCCAAAGGAGGGAAAAATTACTATGGAATACAAACAAATGCTCTTTGATGCTTGTAGTAGCCACTCAGAGCCGCGTTTGCTACAGTTAGCTGCCCTGAAAGACCCCGAAATATCTAAGTCGATCGCCCAAAATGTGTTCATCACCGAAGCCGTGGCGATCGAAATCTTTGCCGACTACCCCCATGAACTGCTCAGCAACACCAGCTTTACCCGGCTGGGTAAACTAAATCCCCAGTTTATGCAAGATTTGTTTGCTCGTCATTACCGAGTAGTGCCCAATCTGATTTTGCCGGTGACTTGGTTTCGTTATTTACTTGTTCATCCCAGCCCTGACGTGCGTCGATCGGCAGCCAATAATTCTAACTTACCAAAGCAGTTTCATGAGCAATGCGTTACCAGTCAAGATACAGCTTTACGCATGGGTATCGCCAACAATTGCAACTTAGCTTATAACTTGCTCAGCCACCTGCGCAGTGATCCAGATCCGCAAATCAAGGCGATCGCTACTCAAAATCCTGGTAACTTTTCTTTAACCATTAAATTGCCAAACCCAGCTTCACCAGCAGTTAACGCGATTAAGACTCCGGCGGGAAATGGATTTGTTAGTAGTAACGATACAGTTAACGGTGCAGTCAATAGCGTAGTGAGAGACTTTGTCGCACCAAGCATGACCGAACTCCAAGCATTTGATACTCTTCGATCGACAGCTTTGACTCAGCTCCAAGCCAATAATTCTTCTCCAGTTAGCCGGGGATTACCGCTGCTGATTATTGCGGCCCTGAGCCTGTTATCTTTAGGCTTGTTAGCTACTCTCTGGAGTCTATTGGGTCAGAGAGGATCTGTCCCACCTGCTAATTTACAGGCCGCTTCCCCAAATAATAAACCGCTGGCCGCAGATAGCAATTCAGAAGATTTGGCCAAGATGAATCGGGCGATCGAAATAGCCAATGCCGCTAGTTTAGCCGCTCAGCAGTTTCCGGATAAACCGGGCTGGAAAGCAATCAGTAGCCAATGGACTGAGGCGATCGGCCTACTCAGTAAAATATCTAGTGATTCTAAGATGTATACTGCCGCCCAAGCCAAAATTCGCACATATCGAGTGATCTTGGCAACGGCTACGCAAAACGCGCGACAATAGGCCAGATAACAGCTTGAACCGCCAAACGAACCAGCTATTTGACGGCAGCCTTGTGACCTGCATCACAATATAATGAGAGCAGCAATGTTTCCGCAACTCTCGATCAGCGAGCCAGGAAACCAGATAAGCTTTTCATTTTCGCCTATTCGTTGCGCCAAAGCTGAACCATGCTGGATTCCATTACTCGTACTCTCGAAAAAAATTCCCAAATTTCTAGGATCAGAAAACTCACTTTCTGCGCCTGTCATAACCGCTGGAGTAAAGATGCCCAGAACATGTCAGAGCCAGAACTTCAAAGCTGCTTAGAGACGCTGTACGATCGACATGCCACGATTGTCGAATTTAAACATGCTCTGTACCAGATTGTGATTAAACTCAATCACAGTAGCGAATACTATTCGATCGCTAACGATATTTGCACCGAAATCGAAAAAGCCTACGATGCACCGCCCCCCAGATCAGCTAGTGCCTCTGCCAGTAAGCTAGCCCCCAGTGCGATCGAAACCCAAAGCTTACATGTAGTTCATCTCCAAATTCAGGCAATCACCATTCCTATGCAGGTGTTGTGTGAAGTAACCATCAATGGTCAACCGCAGCTCCAACGAGTGATCGAGCTATCCACTGCCTTTGCTACCGAATACCAAAATTGGCAAGCTAATTATCGCCAAGTTCTTGGCCAATCGTTGATCGATCGAGCTACTAGCCCCGAACTCGATCGAGTCAACAGATCTTGGGAATCTACTAGTGGCTTAATTGCCATGGTGCAGCGCTGGTATCAGAGCGATCAATGGGAAGCTTTGCGTCGTCAGTTACAAAGCTTTATCCCTGGCGATGCCCCCTTACAAATTGTGGTGAGCGGCAATGATCTGCCCCATTGGCAGTTGCAATGGTCAGATTTTAGTCAGGCTGTGCAACTACAGCCCGCCATTATCAACTTGGCTGCCAGACCAGCTACCACCGAATCGGTGGATGTGAATAAATCTACTGGCGACTCCGCGCTGCAAGCCGTTCGAGCATCTGCTGATCGGTCTGATATCACACTTGCTGAGCAAGATCCTGAACTAGTCTTGGCAGAGTTGCTGGAGTCAATTAGTAATCAATCAGCTAGCTTTGACGATGAGGCTACCGGTGAAATTGGCGATGATTTGCAGCCTCCCACTATTTCTTCGGCGATCGCTGTCCCGATCGTGTTGGAATACGACACCCTTACTCTGGAGAAGCAGCTCACTGGCTACCACAGCGAAGTTCATGCGCTGGCGATCGGTCCCCGCCGGGGTATTATTGTCAGTGGTCACGGTGATATTGGCTACAAAGACAACAACCTCAAGGTCTGGAGTATTGATGACGGTGAAAAAATCCGCGATTTGGCAGGCCATAGCAACTGGATCCAGGCTCTGGTTTTAACCGAAGATGGGCTGCGAGCCTATAGCTCTGGTTTAGATAAACAAATTTTGGCCTGGAATCTGGCTACTGGTGAGAAATTACCTTTCCAAATCAACGCCGAAAATGCGGTCACTAGCTTGCTGCTAGCTAAGCAAGAACAGCACTTGATAGCCGGTACTAGCGATGGTCAAATTAAAATCTGGGATAGTCATAGCAGTGATTTTCTGACTTCTTGGTTTGCCCATGAAGGTGGTGTGCATAGCTTGGCTGCTACAGATCAACTGTTGGTCAGCGCCGGAGAAGATGGTATTGCTCGGTTGTGGGATGGATTAAATGGCAGCGGCATTCGTCAGTTTGTGGGTCATGGTGGTCGTGTTACCCGCGTGGCGATCGACCCCACTGGTGAAAGAGTGATCACCGCAGGTGTCGATCGCACGGTGCGCATTTGGGAAACAGCTACCGGTAACTTGCTGCATACTTTGGTGGGTCACGAGCGCGCCGTTAACTGCATGATTTTGACTCCTGATGGCCGATCGATTATCAGCGGCAGCGATGACAAAACCATCAAGATCTGGCAGTTACAGAGTGGTCGGTTGATCAATAACCTCTATGGTCATAGCACTCCGGTTCTTTCGGTCGCTGTGGGCGGTAATACCCTGGTTAGCGGTGGTTATGGAGAGATGCGTATCTGGGAGATCGCTTAAAAAATTAACCCTCCCCGATCGAGGGAGGGTGAGTTTTAACTAACCACGCACGCTGCTAGACCACACTCTGGTGGGTAAGCCCCACACATAGATAAAGCCTTCGGCAGCCTTGTGATCGAACTGGTCTTCGGCACCATAAGTAGCCAGATCCATCGAATAGAGGCTGTAGGGCGACTTACGACCAACCATAATGGCATTACCCTTAAAGAGCTTGATGCGCACGGTGCCGCTGACTCTTTCTTGAGTTTGCAGCACAAAAGCATCGAGAGCCGCTTTGAGTGGACTGTACCAAAGGCCGTTGTAGACCATTTTGCTGTAGGTTTCTTCGATGTTGCGCTTGTACTGGCTCACGTCACCAGTTAGGGTCAGGCTTTCTAGATCGCGGTGAGCCTGAATTAGTACCGACAAAGCTGGGACTTCATAGATTTCCCGAGACTTGATGCCCACCAAGCGATTTTCGACCATGTCGATGCGGCCAATGCCGTGGCGACCAACGGTTTGGTTGAGCTGTACAATCAAGTCTACCGGTGATAAATGCACATTATTGATTGCTACTGGAATACCCTTGGCAAACTCGATTTCAATATACTCTGGGGTGTCTGGAGTGTTTTCGATCGCTGCCGTCAAAGCATAGACTTCTTCTAAAGGTTCATGCCAGGGGTCTTCTAAGTTACCGGCTTCTACGCTACGTCCCAACAAATTCAAATCCACGCTGTAGGGCGAAGATTTTTTTACCGGCGAAGGAATTCCGACTTTTTCGCCATAGGCAATGGTTTCTTCCCGGCTCATCCCCCATTCTCGTGCCGGAGCTAGGACTTTAAGCTGCGGATTTAAAGCGGCGATCGAGACATCGAACCGCACTTGGTCGTTGCCTTTACCAGTACAGCCATGGGCGACGGCATCGGCACCATATTCGGCAGCCGCTTCTACCAACATCTTGGCAATTAATGGTCTGGCCAAAGAAGTAGAAAGCGGATAGCGATTTTCGTACAAAGCGTTGGCCATCAGTGCCGGGAAAGCATAGTCTCGCACAAATTCTTCTCGACCATCTACTACCAACGAAACACTGGCTCCCGAGGCCAAGGCTTTTTTGCGGATTGGCTCTAGCTCATCGCCCTGCCCCAGATCGGCAGCGAGGGTAATAACTTCTTCTACGCCCCATTCTTGTTTGAGGTAAGGAATACATACAGAGGTGTCTACACCCCCAGAATAAGCAAGGACTACTTTTTTTGCGCGACTCATAGGTTAAGGCTCTGCTCCAAATACAGACCCCATATTATAGGATTGTGTTGGCTTCGACTCCGCTCAGCCAACTTAAATCCTGATCCTATTTCCAGAAATCGGCTGCTGCATAAGCATTGGGTAACTTCCCGATCGTCAAACAAATAGAAATCACCGCACCTAACAACACAAAAAACCGCAGCCACATCCAGTCTCGGTTTTTGCGGGAAGACGGTGGCAGATACACCGCAATCACTGCCAACAAAATCGAAATTGGATTCACCATCAACAAGATTGGCCAAGAATTTTTCCACAGCTCCCACAGGGGCAAGCCTGCTTCTCCGGCCAACTGTCGAATATGAGAACTGCCCCCAATCGCAAACACCGTCATTGACAGAGATAACGTGTAAATAGAAGCCGATAAACTAGTCCCTAAGGCTAAAATAGCGCCGATCGATTTCTGATTTTTTGGCACCAAAACCAGAAAAGTGGCTCCTGCCAAACAAGCTAATGACCAAGTGCCCCAAAAAATTAAAAATAATGCGAGTTCGAGCATGTTGCTGGGGCTGCCACACTAAAGTTCAAGGTAGTGCAAAGAAAATACAGTACTTAATGTAGCCGATTAGCTCTGGGCATTCTATGGACAATGTGCTGAACGAATCTGAGAAAATCTTTGATTCTTGTAACTTTTAGTTAAAAAATAGTCGATAATGTGAAGTTGATGTTTACAAAAGTGACCCGGTGAGTAATCTGAGTACTGTTTCTGATGCCAAGCGTAAGTTTAACGCCCAACATAGCCGCCCAATTAATTCGATTTTCCGCCGGGTTGTGGAAGAACTTTTGGTCGAAATGCACCTGCTGTCGGTGAATGAAGGATTTGTCTACGATTCAATCTATGCTTTGGGCGTGGTCAGCAGCTTTGACAAGTTCATGGCCGACTATCGACCAGAGGCAGATAAAGCCAGTATCTTTGCGGCTCTCTGCCAATGTATTGACAGCACTACTGAAAAATATCGCCAAGATGCCGCCGCAGTCAAAGCCGCAGCAGCACAGTTGCAAGGCACCGATGTTTTGGCTAAGGTGACTGAGCTAGCTAGTGGGCAGGGTGGTGATGCTTTGGCTCAAGCTTTGCAGTCGATCGGCAAAAACCCCAAGTTTAAGTACAGCCGGTTGTTTGGGATTGGCTTATTCGACTTACTTGAAGATGTAGCGGCTGATAAATTTGCTGATGAAACTAGCCGCACCGATACAGTTGGTAAGCTTTCTGAGGCTCTCAATTTACCCGCTGACAAGCTAGGGAAAGATCTGGATTCTTACCGCAGCAGCTTGGCCAAGTTGGTACAGATGCAGGCAGCTATGGCCGATATTATTGAAGCCGATCGCAAGAAGCGTGAACAGCGCGAACAAGATAAGGCGAATGCTGTAGCAGCTACTGTGCCTGCTGCCACAGAAATGTCAGAGTAACTGGTTGTATTCGAAGAATTCGGGATCTCAAAGAGATCCCATATTCCTCCTAGACCCAACCTAGTAGCGAATAAATAGAAAATCTATGATCAAAATAAAACCTCGAAGAGCAATTGCTTTTCGAGGTTTTATTGTCATTTGGTGGCGGGGAGCGGATTTGAACCACTGACCTTCGGGTTATGAGCCCGACGAGCTACCAGGCTGCTCTACCCCGCGTTGTTTTGAACGCTTATCCAATATAGCGCGGTTATTCTTAAATAGCAAGCCCTGGGCAAAAGAAAATCCTCAAGAAGTCATTATTTGGGGCTACGACATGCCAAAATCACCATACTGGCTGTGGATAGTAAGATGTTTTCGATCGATCAATCTTCTTTTGATTTTAGTTATTTTATCTACGCTTTCAATTCGCCAGCACTGATGCTCATCGCCGCACTGCTGCTGGACTATGTTGTTGGCGACCCCTGGAGTTGGCTGCATCCAGTACAAGTAATGGGGTGGTTCATTACAGCCTGGAGTAAATTTACCTGGAAATATTTGGCTCACCCTACAGCAAGTAAGATCTCTGGTGTCGGGTTGTGTGGAACGCTAATTTTAGGCTGTGGTGTAGGAAGCTGGACTTTTTTTTATTACTTAGCAACATGGCAGCCCATACTCGCCAAGATGCTAGAAATCATTTTGTTAGCCAGTTGTTTAGCGGGTAAAAGCCTGCGTCAAGCTAGTGTGGATGTGTTAGGAGCAATTAATGATCTCTCTGAAGCCCGCCAACGACTCAGTAAGTATGTGGGTCGAGACACCGCTGAGCTGACAGCCCCCGAAATTTATCGAGCCATCTTAGAAACGGTCGCTGAAAACTCGGTGGATGGAGTTACAGCACCATGGTTCTATGCACTGCTTGGAGCTAGCATTCCTGGCGTTGGGGCAGTGCCCTTAGCTCTGGCCTATAAAGCTGCCAGCACTCTAGATTCGATGGTGGGCTATTTGCGAGCACCCTATAAAGATCTGGGCTGGGCGAGTGCCAAGTTTGAAGATATCCTGACCTGGTTGCCCTGTCGCCTCACTGTTTTAACGCTGGCTTTGTTATCGGGTAAACCCATTGCTGTCTGGCAAATCTGTCAGCGGGATGCTGTCCAAGATCCCAGCCCTAATTCTGGCTGGAGTGAATGTATTTATGCGGCGATTTTGGGGGTGCAGCTTGGTGGAGATAATTATTATCAGGGCGAGATGCGATTGAAGCCGTTACTAGGAGATCCTGGGCAGGAGATTGCAGTGGGGATGATTGATCGATCATTAAACCTTACCCAAAAAGTCGTCTGGCTATGGCTTTTACCGATTTTAGCTTTGAGCTGGTGGGAGATACATTGTCTGTGAACAGCCCAGCACAAGATTACCGATGCCAGAGTTTACTACAGGTTTCGATCTTACGGTAACAGAGCTATTTGATTGGTTATTAGAATAACTGATTATCTCCGTGAAGTGCCCCTCTGCCGGTAAAATGCTCAAGGGGAGAACTTCCCGCTGTCATTATTCTGTTTTTATTTAGGAGAGCTACCGTGGATTTAGCGCGGATTCCTGCCCAACCCAAACCTGGGATTATTAATGTTTTGATCGAAATTCCTGCTGGCAGCAAGAATAAATACGAATTCGACAAAGACCTCAACGCCTTCGCCCTCGATCGAGTACTCTACTCCGCCGTCCATTACCCCTGCGACTACGGCTTTATTCCCAACACCCTGGGCGACGATGGCGACCCATTAGATGCCATGGTAATGATGGATCAGCCCACTTTTCCTGGCTGTGTGATTGCCGCCCGCCCGATCGGCGTATTGGGGATGATTGATGGTGGCGACAGAGACGAAAAAATTCTCTGCGTGCCCGACAAAGATCCTCGCTATGCGCAGATCAAGTCGATCAAAGACATTGCCCCCCATTACCTAGACGAAATCAGCGAGTTCTTTAAAACTTACAAGAACCTCGAAAAGAAAGTCACCGAAATCTTAGACTGGGAAGACGCTGATAAAGTAGCAGCCCTGGTTGCCAAAGGCATTGCTGCTTACAAGTAGCCTCCCTTTTGCCAAAATATAAGAGATAATTAAGCTGGCGCAGATTTTTCTGTGCCAGCTTGAGACTGCACCAGCTTTTGAGAGATTTTTATTATGTTGCGCACCCTGTTATTTGGCAAAATCCATAGCTGTACTATTACCGCATCTAATTTAAATTATATGGGCAGTATCAGCATTGATACCCTGCTGCTAGAAGCCGCTAATATTTTGCCTTACGAACAAGTCCAAGTGGTCAATGTCAACAACGGTCAGCGTTTTATGACCTATGCCATTACCGCCCCGGCAGGTTCGGGGGCGATCGAGCTAAATGGGGCGGCGGCCAGACTAGGCGAACCAGGCGATCGGCTGATCATTATGACCTATGGCCAGCTCACCCTGCCAGAAATCAGCCACCATTGCCCTCAAGTAGCCATGGTCGATGCCAATAATCATCTGGTAGAAGTGTTACAGTATGATGCTTTATTAGCAGAAAATATTACTCCCATCACTGTTAGCAGCATACTCAAGTAGCGTCAGGCACAAAACCAACGCATGTGGACTAGTTGAAGCGCGATATAATACAATGCCGAAGACATGACTTTGAGCTGCGTCGGCAGGACTATGAAACACAAGCTAGCTCTGATTTTTTCATTACTGATGATCACTACCATCGGCATGGTCAACACTACTTCTGTAAAGGCTGCCGAAAATATTATATTCAAACTAGGCCCAATTAAAAAATCTATTGCGGTGAGATCGATCGAAAAATTCGTCACTGAAAATAGCGAAGATGATGATATTTCTTTTATTACTAAAAACCTCCCCTCCGAACAAAGAGCCAGAGCTAGAGAACTTTTGGCCTTTCACCTCAATGGTCAGCAATGGAATGAATTGTTTCGTTCCCAAAACTTGCCACCAGCCAATACCAATCTTTATTTGACTAGGATGCTGGATTCTAATTCAGGGAAAGAGCTGCTCTCTGATCTAGGTAAAATTGTGCGCTTACCAGATGGTCGAAATGGCCGAGAAGCAATCAAAGCCGGTCTATTTGCCGCGTCTGCCAACCTGCTCGAATTTACTCCTATCAATATTTTGCGCAGCTTCCCTGGTGATATTTATATTGATGTTGAGGAAATCTTTAAGGTTCTTCATCAATCAGAAAAGTTAACTGAATCTGAAATAGCACTAACAAAGCATCTAGAAAAATCAAGATTAGATAACAAAGCAAAAATCACTCTTGCAGCTTCTACTCAACTTAATGAGATCGGTCAAAAAGTTGCAAAAGCTGGTTCTTTTAAAGTATTTAATCAAACAATTAAACACCATGACATCAGTCGGAATCGCCGCTTCACCACTAAGCTATATTTACCAAAGACAGATCCTGCGACAACAACTAAAATTCCATTGATCATTATTGCCAATGGTATGGGATTAAATCAAGATTTCATGGCTTTTTTAGCTAACCATTTGGCCTCTCACGGATTTGCCACCGCAGTTCCCGATGCGATCGATAGCAATGAAGCTAGGCAACAAGACTTTTTTCTTGGTCGCAAACCAGTATCAGCCGGAAACTTTGATGCCAGTGAATATATTAATCGCCCCTTAGATATTACTTACGCACTCAATGAACTAGAAAATTTGAACCGCACCCAGTTTAAAGATCGCCTAAATATCAAACAAGTTGGGGTTTTCAGCTATTCTTTTGGAGCAGTTCCAGCACTCAGCTTGGCTGGTGCTAAGTTCGATTTTGGTCAACTGCAACAAGATTGTGAATCTCAATCTAAGCTGCTCAACCTTTCTTTGTTCTATCAATGTCGGGCGTTAGAGTTACCCGATTCTCAAAGAAATCTAGACTTCCGCGATCCCCGGATCACATCGCTATTTATGTTTGTGCCCATGGGTCAAAGCCTGTTTGGCTCTAAAAATTTGCAGGCGATCAATATACCCACATATTGGAACTCCACCGCCCGAGACCCGTTCACTCCGATGGCACAAGAACAGCTCCCTGGCTTCACTGCCATGCAAAATCCCAACAAATATCTATCGATCGCCATAAACGTAGGGCACACCCCCAAACCAGCAGAAATTCTGGAACAAACCCAGGTATCTAATGGCATTAGTCAAAGGTTTAAAATCTATCTAGAGATGTTGTCCACCGCTTTTTTCAAAGTACATCTAGCCGGAGATGAAGACTATCGACCCTATCTTACTAGCTCTGATGAAAATAAGTTGAGCATCTCTGCCAATGATCAGTTACTACGCAAACCAAAACAAACCTTACCTTAGGTTGATGAGTTAATTGCCTCAAACAAAGCATATATTTTCTGAGGAGGTTCCTCAAAATACTTAAACATTGCCGGACAAAGCCAACCTTCTAGATCTAAGTTCTCTGCATAATACCAATGACCGGCAACTTCTTCTCGTCGCCAATTCAACTCTAGTTGGTAGCCCGGAAAAGGCTGCATGGCAAAAAATAAGTTAAACCCCAAATTAGCTTGAGGAATATGTTTTGAGTACTCATCAATGATTTTATTAGTACTGCCAACAAATGGCTCTGCTAACAATCCTACATTAGCATCATCAAACATCCATATCCCATCTTTCTTATAGGGATGAATAACAAAAATACTATTCATAAATACTCTATCCCATAGATGAAGGTTTCTGTGTAGATGAATTCACTTGATGAACGGCCCAACTGATTAAGTCAGCTAAGGTTTGGTTAACATGGCCAGTATCAGCAGCAGCCAGCATAATCTTCTTACCTTCTTTAGTTATTATTTCAATATCTTGATTCTTTATAAAATCAACAAAACTTTTATCCCCAATTTTATTGACATTTGCTAAGCATTCAGATATGTCAACATAGTTAATTTTTTTAAGGCCATCATCGACATAGTACACTCCAACATTACTTAGAGCTATCCAATTCGTTCTAGATTGCACAGAAACAACTAATAAAAATTCATTTGTTCTCGATAGATCTTTTAGTATGATTGAACCAGAGAACCACTCTTGCTCATTTTCAGAAAACTCAGAAAAAAGCCGGGTACTTAAATTTTTACGATGTTTGTGTTTTCTTCGATACATTGATCGTAAAATTTCCGAGTCAATGCTTTTCACTAAAATGTCT
This sequence comes from Synechococcales cyanobacterium, assembly GCA_043721015.1. Classification (GTDB taxonomy): domain Bacteria; phylum Cyanobacteriota; class Cyanobacteriia; order Cyanobacteriales; family Chamaesiphonaceae; genus JAAFHZ01. The sequence goes on from JAYSRP010000245.1 coordinate 12,046, forward strand.
TCTGCACTAAAGGTATTCATAAAATAATCCCCTTCTTGTTTCCTGATAAATCTTTGATAAATTCAAACACCCCATTATCTAACTGTCCAAACCTTACTCTGTAACGATGATGGAATCTGGGATTTAATAACAAATGGTTCAAGCTGTCATTCACCAAAAAGTACCCTCGAACTATCAACGTATTGCACTCAGCTAGAACTGCTTCAGATTGAAACTCTACTAGGAGTTGAACAAATTGGGTACCAATTTAACGTGGGACACATTGGCTACCCCTCACCCCAGCCCTCTCCCACAAGGGGAGAGGGAGCAAGAGACTTCGTTTTGCGCTCC
>JAYSRP010000246.1:0-12340 GCA_043721015.1 Synechococcales cyanobacterium
AGTATGAAATATTCAGATATGGCCAATTATTTCTGATCGGTCGTAGCGCACCTTGGCCATCGTGGCATATTTGTCATCGTCAGCTCGGTAGCCAGCGGGGCAAACTAGCACCGAGGCATAGCCCTGGGCAGTCAGACCCAAGATTTCATCATATTTGGCTGGGTTAAAGCCCTCCATGGGACAGGTATCGATGCCCAGCATGGCGGCGCTGGTCATAAATTGGCCGATCGCAATATAGACTTGGCGAACTGCCCATTCATCGGTAGTAAAACCTTTGTTGGGATTAGCCATAAAGCCCTTGATCATTTTGTTCAGACCAGCTAAGCCATCGATCGGCACATTGCGCTTATCTGACATATCTTGAATATATCGATCGACCTCGGCATCACCCACTTCTTTTTTGATCGCCAGTACTACTAGATGAGAAGCTTCTACTACCTGGGTTTGATTCCAAGAATTTGCTAACAACTCCTGGCGCAAAGCGGGGTTTTCGACCACAAAGAATTTCCAGGGCTGAAGACCGAAAGAAGAAGGAGTCAGCATCAAGCTCTGTTCTAAAACATCCCAGGCATCGGCAGAGATTTTTTTGCTGGGGTCAAATTTTTTGACGGCGTAGCGCCACTGCAATTGGGCCAAGACCTGTGCGGGGGATACTGCAACACTGTTCATAATACTCTCCTGTAATAGAGTTGATTCGCAACCGCTCCTATTCTAGCCGATTCTGGCTGAAATAGGCCAAGGGAGCGGCCTGAGACTAAAATGCTGCAAATAACCCAACAAACTGCGGGTAGAATAGACAAAATCGCCACCTCAAAACTTCATGTCGATCTCTGCAATTTTGCGCCAAATTCCTTGGCTAGCTGTCATGACCGCTGTAATGATTGGAGCAGTTCCGGCCTGGAGTCAAGAAAATCCTGGACAGATTGACATCGATCCAGAAATTATTAAAGACAGCCCGGTTTTACAGCGCTGGTTAAAAAAAATTCCCGATGTGGGATCCGAAATTCAAAATGACCCCAGCTTTCGCCCCAGGGTCAGAGTGGGCTATTCGCAGTATCCAGCCAATAGTCAGGCCGGTGGCTGGGATGCCAGTGTGAAGGAGGTGCTGTTGGATCGATCGGGCATTGCTCTCAATGCCGATTATCACGGAAGGGGCAATCGCAGCTCTTATGGGGTCGAAGCCAATTACTACGTGCTGCCCTTGGGTGGCTACTTTAACCTGGCTCCGGTGGTGGGCTATCGTAAGATTGATACTGATGCTTATCAGCGGGATGGAGTGAACGTGGGAGCCAAAATACTGCTAGTCCCGGCGCGGGGTGGTGGTGGTGATATTGCTCTCCAGCAAACTTGGCTGAAAGTGGGCACTGCCGAAGAAGTGGGGATTTCGAGCATCAGCAGCGGCTATGCTCTGACTAATCAACTGCGGCTATCGGGCGAAATTCAGTGGCAAAACTCCCGCGAAATCCAAGAAAGTCGGGTGGGGATTGGCTTGGAGTGGATGCCCTAGGGTGACTTAATGACGGCTTTAGTGATTGCTCTCGATCTACTGATTTCCTTGGTCTGTTGGCTGATTGCTTGGCAGTTGATTCGCTTGCAGCCTCAAATAGTGGCGTTGGTAGGGATGATTGATGATGCGACTATCTCGGTGGAACATTTGGGTCTGGTGCCAGCTCTATTAGCCGATCAACAGCAACAACTGCAACAAATTCAACAACTCTATCAACAACCTTTGACTGTAATAGATCGGGTATGGCAATTGGTGAGATTATTACTGTGGGTGAGAACTCGCCGCTAGAATAAATTTAGATCTTCTCAGTATTTTGCATGATACCTTCCTGGCTGGCGATCGGTGTGGCCGCAACTGTTATTGGCTATGCGGTGCTCAAACTCAATACCAGAGACAGCATTCGCTGGTTTAATCACCAGCGCCGCCCCCAGTGGCTGACTTTTGAGCGCTTGATTCCAGTAATTTGGGTCACTATCTTTATCTGTGGGGCTTGGTCGGCCTATAATGTCTGGGAGAAAGAACCGGGAAGCATCAAAACTTGGTTTTTGATGGCATTCTATGCCCTGGTAGAAGTAGCAATCATGCTCTATAACCCGGTGATGGGCTGGTTCAAGAGTTTAAGAATTGGGGTGTGGATCGGTGGCTTTGGTTTTGTCTTAGGAGCAATTTTGGCAACTCTGGTATTTCCAGTTTCTACGTGGGGTGGCTTACTGCTGGTTCCTTACCTGCTCTGGAGTCCGATCGGCACCTATGTAACGTGGGTGATGGATGAAATCAATAACACTCGATCGATCTAGCTGAAGGTGAAATTCAGTCAATCCAAACAACCGAAAAAAGCCATAAAATCGATCGCGGCACCCCAGTCAATATCAACGTAGGGGAGGGTTTATCTAAAATCTAGTACGAAGTACAACACCATAAAATAAAAACCCGCCCACCCCACCAGTCAACCACCGCGCATCAACCATACAAAAAACGTCGATCGGATTAACAAAATATCGATAGATCATCGACGTAATACATGGAAATCAATGACATAACATAATCGACAATCTTGTGAAGAAGAGTATTCGATCGTTTACTCGTAGGGCGGGCGGGTTTTTATTTGGAAATTTTGCTGTTGTGCTTTGTTTGTGGATAAACCCGCCCCTACGATTCGATCGATCCGAACATCTCTACTTCACTCTAACCACGCTGACGACGACTCCGACGCACATAGGCCAAATAGATAATCAACACCACCAACATCACTCCAGCTAAGATTAAATTAGTGCTGCGATCCATGTTGGCCATAGTGTTTTGATAGGCTGCAATAATTCGATCGCCCGCAAACAAACTCACCGCTGCTCCGACTGCTAAAAATGGTCCGAGCGGAAACTTGCGGCGACTACTGCCCAGTAACATCGCACTGCCCATCACTACCGATCCAACCAAAGATGCCATGCCGCCAGTGAGCACTACTCCTGACCAGCCCAACCAAGCACCAACCAACCCCATCAGCTTGGCATCACCGCCACCTTGGGCTAGTTGACCCATCAACAAAGTACCTAGGATCTGGATAATGTCATAGATCCAAATTCCTAACACCATGCCCCCGATCGAACCAATAAAATACTGCACCGCCCCAGCAATCGTCTGAGTTTCTTGATAGCCCACAAAAGTTTGGAACACCACGCCCAACACTAACCCCGAGCTAGTTAAAGGATTTGGTAGAGTCATGGTATCTAGGTCGATCGCCGCCAAAGCAATCAGCCAAGCCAACAGCAAGCAATAGCCCCCAGTTTGCCAAGTAGCTCCAAACCGCCAAAAAGTAGCCAGCCACATTAAAGCCGTAAAAGTCTCTACCAGCGGATAGCGCGCCGAAATTGAAGTATGACAATGCCGACAGCGTCCTCGCAACATCAACCAGCCCAAAATCGGAATATTTTCCGTCAGACCCAACTTATGTCCACACTTCGGACAGCGCGAAGGCGGCCACAACAAAGAAATCCCGGCAGGAAGTCGATAGATGACCACATTCAAAAAACTGCCAACACAAGCCCCGAGGCCAAAAACTAGCCCCGCCAGAGTCATTTGTTCGTCAGGCATTAGTATCTATTCCCGCTACGCATCTGGTGCAGTGGAATAAAGCATTCTTCGGGCAATAAAACAGGTGCTTGACGGAATAACAGCTTGCCCCGATAAGAAATAGGGTTCAACACCACCCCGATCGGCTCCTTGGCGCGGTGCTCATGGATTTGCAAGTATTGTTGGTACAGAGCGCGGGCAGCACCCACCAAATCTAGCTCTTCTGGCTCATAGAAATTTTCTACTTCAGAAGGAGTATTAGCCTGACTCGATGCCCTATGCGATGAATTGGAATGTTGTGTTTCCATGTTTATTTAAATTTTAGCTAATGCTTGAATTAACAACTCGCCCATTTGCTTACAACCTACCGGAGTCATCCCTGGAGACATAATATCGCCAGTGCGATAATTGCCATTTAACACAGTTAGGACGGCGCTTTCCAGTTGTTGAGCAGCTTCTGGTTCATTTAGCCCATACTTCAGCATCATTGCAGCGCTGAGTACTTGAGCAAGTGGGTTAGCTTTATCTTGCCCAGCAATGTCGGGTGCAGAACCATGTACTGGTTCAAATACTCCCAAACCGCTGGCTCCGAGGCTCGCTGAAGGCAACATGCCAATGCTGCCGGTAAGCATCGCGGCAATATCTGACAAAATATCGCCAAATAAGTTGCTAGTCACAATTGTATCGAATTGCTTGGGCGATCGAACCAACTGCATTGCCGCGTTATCCACATACATGTGGGTGAGTTCTACGTCTGGGTATTCTTTGGCAATTTCGATCACCCGATCGCGCCAGAACTGAGACACCTCTAACACATTGGCTTTATCTACTGAGCAGAGTTTTTTTGTGCGTTTCTGGGCGGTTTCAAAAGCCACGCGGGCAATCCGATCGACTTCCGCTCCGGTATAGGCCATGGTGTTGACCCCGCGCTGTTCGCCGGTTTCGGTGCTAAACACGCCGCGCGGCTGGCCAAAGTAAATGCCGCCGGTTAATTCTCGCACCACCATAATATCTACGCCTTCAATTACTTCGCGCTTGAGGCTAGAGGCATCAATGAGCTGCGGGACGATCGCAGCCGGTCGCAGGTTGGCAAATAATTCCAAGCCCGATCTCAGACCTAGTAAACCAGTTTCGGGGCGCTGGGCGCGGGGTAAGTTATCCCACTGGTAGCCGCCGATCGCCGCCAGCAGCACCGCATCACTGTCTTTACAGGCAGCTAAAGTCTCGGTAGGTAGAGGGTTGCCAGTGGCTTCGATCGCGGCTCCGCCAATGAGGGCTTCTTTAAACACAAAGTTGATGCCACCTTTGGCTCCTACGGCTTTGAGCATCTCCACCGCCACCTTTATAATTTCTGGCCCAATGCCGTCGCCAGGTAACAGGGTGATTCGGTAGTTTTTGCTCATGGTTTGTCTCCGATAGATTAGTGGTTCTAGATTTTATCAAAATTGTGGCTGCGATTCAGGATCATGCTCCAATTTTGTCTATGAATCCTATGAGGTGGTCTGACTAGCCCATAAATCTCTGACGGCTGATCGCACAATTGCAATCAAGCCTGCTCGCTCGTGGAATGCTGGAGAATTAGGATCTAGGTCTAGTAGCCGACAAGTGCGATCAAACTCTAAAAATTTTTCTCCTAAAGATTTACCCGCTGCCACAATTTTGTACTTTATACCCATATACAGAGCGTCATATACTTGAATAATTCCATAGATTAGCTCTAGTTCTGCTGCTTCAGTACAATTCAACTCACCTTGGACCCAAGGATTGATTTGGATACTGGCTAACTTTTGCACTTGATTGCACCGAGATCCGATGTAACGAAAAAGGCTGTCATTGGCTGTTGTGCTGTTTGGAGCAGCAAAAAACTCTGAATTTTTATCTTCCAGACAGGTACGATCAAACAGCATTTTTAGCCAATTGCTCAATGCTTTAGGTGTTGGTTGAAAATATAAATACTCTCGATCATCCGTCCAAATAATCCAATTTGCCAGATCAGGTTCTAAATTACTGTTGGCGAGCTGTGTTATTAGTAATTTTTTTAAACAACATTGGTGGTTGATAATCATCAACAAATAAAAACGCAACATTTTCAAGTTCTCAATTTTATTGTACAGAAAACCTGATTTTACTTTTGAATTACCTATATGTATTGACTACGGACAGTGATTGCACACTACTCACCATTAAAATTCTTCTATCACGTTGGCATTGGATGTAAAAAAGTGATCGATGTCAGCGTGATAGAAAGTCCATCGTTGCATCTGTACCTGATAGAATAGAGCCGCTCTGGTTTGGCAGGTGCTGCAACAAGAATTTTGAAAACAAAGAAACAGTTTGGACAGCATTGGCTGCGCAGCGAGCGGGTGCTCGATCGGATTATGGCGGCTGCGGCTCTGGGCGCGAACGATCGAGTATTAGAAATTGGCCCCGGTATGGGAGTCTTGACTACCCGACTGGCTAAGAAGGTGCCGGTGGTAGCTGTGGAGATCGATCGAGACCTCTGTGCGCTTTTAGTGAAAAAAATGGGCAACTTGGATAATTTTTTGCTGCTTCAGGGCGATTTTTTGCAGATGGATGTAACAGATCAGCTTACCAATTTCCCCCGCTTTCAGCAGCCCAATAAGGTCGTAGCCAATATCCCTTACAATATCACCGGCCCTATTTTAGAGAGACTCTTGGGCGATATTTCAGCGCCATTAGTTCCGGCTTTTGCCAGTATTACCTTGTTAGTACAGAAAGAAGTGGCCGAAAGGCTGACGGCTAAACCGGGTACTAAAGCCTTTGGTGCTTTCACGGTGCGAATTCAGTATTTAGCTGACTGTGAGTTAATTTGTCCGGTGCTAGCCAAAGATTTTTCACCGCCGCCCAAGGTCGATTCGGCGGTGATTCAACTGCGACCTCGACCTTTTGAACTAGTGGCAGGACAGCCTTTGTGGTTAGATAAACTAGTACGCATGGGTTTTAGCAGTCGGCGCAAGATGTTACGGAAAAATTTACAGTCATCGATCACTGGCAACCCCGACGAGAACCGGGAAAAAATTGGTTGTCTATTAACCCAATTAGGATCAACAGCCGAAGCCCGAGCAGAAGATCTTAGTGTCGGTCAATGGATTGAGTTAAGCAACGTATTACATCAAGAGCAACAAACATGAATCAACCAGATTCGCTGTCAGCTAAGCCTGTCCTCAAAGAAAAACTAACTTTTAGTACCAAGGTGGCCTATGGAGCTGGGGATTTAGGGCCAGCGATCACGGCGATGGTATTGCTGTCTTTTCTTTCGCCTTTTTTAACTAATGTGGCGCATCTCAGTCCCGGCTTGGCTGGTCAGAGTCAGTTAGTAGGCAAAATTTGGGATGCCATTAATGACCCGATCGTGGGCATGATGAGCGATCGAGGTGATGTATTTGGCGAGAAAATCAAACAGCGCTGGGGTCGGCGCTATCCCTGGATGTTGGTGGGAGCGATTCCCTTTGGGCTGTTTTTCTTTTTGCAGTGGCTAGTGCCGTTTGGAGTAGAAAACCAGCTTGGTCTTTTTCTTTTTTATACTCTGATCTCGATTTTATTCAACAGTTTTTATACGGTGGTGAACCTGCCATATACGGCACTAACGGCAGAGTTAACCCAAGATTATGATGAGCGCACTAGCCTAAGCAGCTTTCGGTTTACCTTTTCGATCGGTGGCAGTATTCTGGCACTGTTAATTGCCACGGCTGCTTTTTCGGTAAAAATTTCGCCCCAAGCACAATACTTATGGATTGGCGGTATCTGTGGAGTAATTTCGATTTTGCCGTTATTCTGGTCGGTATTTGGCACCCGGCGACAGGCCAAGTTAAACGCTGAGCCACAGGATGAATCGGACAATATGAGTTGGCTAGAACAAATGCGATCGGCTGTGGCTAATAAGCCTTTTTTGTATGTGATTGGGATCTATTTATCTTCTTGGTTTAGTTTGCAGCTCACTGCCGCAGTAATTCCCTATTTTGTGGTGGATTATATGCGGATGAGTAATAAGGAGATGCCGCTAGTGATGTTGGCGGTGCAGGGAACGGCTTTAGCAATGTTATCGGTATGGAGTAAGCTAGCACAAAAACTAGGTAAAAAGACTGTATATGTAATGGGTATGATCCTGTGGATCTTTGCTCAAGGTGGTTTGTTCTTGCTACAGCCCGGTCAGGTTAGTTTGATGTATGGATTGGCAGTTTTGGCCGGTACTGGAGTATCCACTGCTTACTTGATTCCTTGGTCGATGTTGCCAGATGTAATTGAATTGGACGAGTTAAACACGGGTAAAAGACGAGAAGGATTCTTCTATAGCTTTATGGTGTTTAGCCAGAAGATTTGCCTAGGATTTGCAGTAGCATTAATGCTGCAAAGTCTTGATGCTACCGGCTTTAAGCCGCCAGTGAATGATATTCCACAAGTGCAATCTCCAGCAGTTTTAATGGCAATTCGCTGGTCGATCGGGCCAATTCCTACTCTATCTTTGATCTGCGGCTTAATTTGTGCTTATTTTTATCCTATTACTAAAGAACGTCACCAACAGACTTTATTAGCCTTAGCAGAACGAAAACAAATGAGTGAGCCAAAACAATGAAAACGATCAAAATCCCCGGACTGGGAGTATTGCGCCAAGAGAGCGAAGATGACTGGTATTGCAGCGAGCCAAGGCATATCCCTGTTCTCGGTGATGAGACGTGCTTTATTAGCATCGAGAATTATGATGATGATCCTTGTCAGCAAGATTTTCATGTTGCTATTCAGAACTTTTTATCGATCGATGAATCAGTGATTCGCGCTGTGGAACAGCATATTTATCAATATTACCAAGACTGCAATAGCTGCTTTGATCCCAAAGACGATGAATTTATAGAGATTGCAGCCCCTGAAGATATTTGGGAACACATTGAACTTGGTGGCGAAGCCGTAGTATCACGGCGCTTTGGTGGTGACAAAGGTATTTATATTTCTTTGTCATCTTACTGTGACTGGGAAGAAGAGCATGGTTTGCTGATGGTATTCAAAAATGGCTTAACTATAAATATGGTCGGTGCCTGTTATGGTCATCTCACCAACTCCGATGCCTATGCTGATGAGAAACTAGAGGGTATTATTTATCAGCCACCTGAGAACCAATGTAATAGGGCAACTCTCGACTAAAAGACACCGCTGGATTGAGGTGACAACCTGAAATATGCCCGATCGCATAGGCCATACTAACTGTAGTTAATATGGCCTATGCGATCAAAACCCCAAAAGTCCCAAGGCCTAAAGCCGAAGCCGCCTTCGCCGCCGCCTCACCAGCTCCCTGAGTCTTAGCCTCAGTATAAGAAGCCGCTAACACTGCACTCCCACAACCACCTAATACTAACCAAGCTGTGCCTAAAAATTCGGCAATACAGCGCTTAGTTAAATTCATAATTACAATCTCTTACAAAAAATCACTCAAAAAGCCTAATAAAGCTTTCCGAATGATTTTAACCGATATTAATCTTTTTACAGCCAATTTTGAACAGACTTTAAGCAAATAGGTCACTAAAGATACCAGCTTCTCATCAAATTCGGGTGTAAAAAATACTCTTAATGCTTTTTAGGCTTTGGGAGTACTTTTGCTGATTAATATTTTATTTGCTACCTAATTATCGAAAAGTTACTAGCGGTGAGGCTTGGACTGCTGCCAAAAGTAGCAATCTTAACCGCCGCAAAACCAGTAGCACTACCATCTGCATCAAAGAATAAATCACCATTATTGTAAATGAATCGGGTCACAGCAGTGGAGCTGCCAGCTCCTACTAACAACTGGCTAGACTGGAGAGCATTGTTGGCAACTAACCCACCACTAAAAGATCTGGCTGAAATTTGGAGTAGTTCACCAGGGGCAAAATCTCCAATGCGATCAGCAGCAGTTTTGCCCAGAACAAATGTGTCAACTCCGGCACCGCCGAATAAAGCATCAACATCTGTTCCAATACCACCATCAATAGTATCATTGCCCAATCCACCATAAACAGTGTCGACACCATAGCCACCACTTACGTTGTCGTTACCATTTTCACCATCGACATAATCATTACCAAGCCCACCATCGATATAATCGTCGTCAGAACCACCCAGTAATCGATCGTTGCCATTACCGCCGTAAAGATAATCGTTGCCATAGCCACCTTCAACAATATCATTGCCATCTTCTCCATCAATGTAATCATTACCAAGACCACCAATGAGGCTATCTTGACCAAAACCTCCATAAATGTTGTCAATTCCACTACCACCATCAATCGTATCGTTACCTTCATCACCATATAGGTTGTCATTGTTGTTTCCACCACTAATGATGTCATTGCCCACACCAGCCCGAATGGTATCATTGCCATCCAATCCGTTGATAGTGTCGTTGCCAGCAGTACCAGGAATATTATCGGCAGTATTAGTACCATTAATACTGCCAGTGACTTCATTGACATCAGTAAGAGTGAGGTTAAAGGTGGTGATAGCATCAGGATTGCTACCAACAGTCACATCATTAACCACAACGGTTACAGCATAACTGGACTTAGTTTCAAAATCTAGTGTGGTACCAGCTTTGATATACAGCTCGCCACCAACTATCTCGAAGCTACTAGCATCACTACCACTGAGGCTCAGACTGTTGGTTCCGATCGCATCATCGGTAACATTAATATTAGCAACTTTCAATCGAGTGGTGGTGCTGGTATTTTCAGCAACACTAGTTAAAGAATTCCCCAATGTAATCGCTGTAGGAGCTTCATTCACATCAGTAATACTAAAGGTGAAGTTAGTCACAGCATCAGGCGTATTTCCAATGGTTGCATCATCCACAGCCACCTGGAATGCGTAACTAGAATTGGATTCAAAGTTAAAGCTGCTGCCAGCTTTGACATACAACTCAGTACCGACTATCTCAAAGTTACCGGCATCAGCACCAATCAGGCTCAGGTTATTGGTTCCAATCGCATCATCAGTAACGTTGATGTTGGCAACTTTTAATCGAGTTGTTATGCTAGTATTTTCAGCAACACTAGCTAGAGTATCAACTAAAGTAATTGCTGATGGAGCTTCATTTACATCAATGATGTTCAAAGTAAGATTAGCTAAAGCATCAGGACTACTACCAATTGTTGCATCATCTACTTCCACCGTAACTGCATAGCTAGGCTTACCTTCAAAATTCAGGTTAATTCCAGCTTTGAGATACAACTGATTATCAATGATTTCAAAGCTGCTAGCATCAGTACCACTCAAACTGAGGTTATTAGTTCCTTCGCCATCATCAGTGATGCTAATGTCAGCCACTTTCAAGTGATTGATCGTGCTGACATTTTCCTCCAAAGTGTTAATAGAAAGCACCAAATCTATTGCAGTAGGTGCTGTATTTATCAGTTGGCTACCAAAATCCTGATTTATCACAGCCTGGCCTGATGTCAATACAACTGCATGAGTAAGGATTGTTGTATCAACGACACTGGGAGTAGAAGTGCCACCACCAGTAGTATTCGGATTAGTTATTCCACCACTACTACTATCGCTAAAGTTTGCAACACCTTTAGCCAAGTTTAGTAGGTTAATTTTGGAATAATTTAACCCCGTATTAGTAACGTTATCATTTTCATTATCACCATCTTTGATAATGGTGCTGGTATTGTCTAGCAACTGACGGAACTCATTTACGGTAAGTTTTCTGCCCAGCTTTTCATAAGCAATTTGCTGAGCTAGTACGGCAATACCTGAAACAAAAGGAGTTGCTTGAGAAGTACCACCTAATGATTGAGTACCACCTGTAGCGTTAGCACCACTGATAAATACACCTGGAGCAAACACATCTAGCAGGTTTGCATCTCTTTGAGAGAAACTAGCAATCTGATCGAGTCCAGTTGTGTAGTCAATAGCTCCATTACTAAAACGCTGTGGTCCACCAAAGTCATCTGACCACAGCGCCCCAACGGCAATTGTATTGGTATCAGCGGCAGGGTAAGACACACCAGGAACACTGTTAAGTCGGTAAAAACTATTACCGGCTGCTGCGGCAATAATTACATTTTGCGCAGAGATAGCTGCTATTTCATCGCCGATACCATAGCGAGGATTAGTTGTATTCCAGTTGCGACTATCGCCCAGTGAAAGATTCACTGATGCAATGTTGTAAGTAGCAGCATTTTGATTTACCCATTGGAGGGCTTTTTCTAGGTAAGAAAAGCTGCCAGTCAGATTGTCTTTAAAGACTTTCAAGACAATTAAATTAGCGTCTGGAGCAATTTGAGTGGCAATGCTTGCTACATGAGAGCCATGACCATTTCGATCGCTCGCATCATTATCATTATCGGCAAAGTCATACTGATAAGCAATTCGATCAGCCACTCCATTATTATCAGCATCGGCACCGAAAAGAGGGTGATTGAGATCAATACCAGTATCAATAATAACTGTGCTAAAGCCAGCACCTTTGATATTGGCAAATTGGGTGTTCTGCCACAATCCATTAAGATCTATCAGGCTAGTGATTGGGGTAGTGCTAGCTACAGCAGCAGCATTTGTCGTGAGTGCAGCACTTTCTAAAGATAAGCTAGGTACAAATAGAGGGATATCTGCCGCGCTAGTAGAAACGGCAATACGAGGATATGTTTGAATCCAACCAGGTTCAACAACTTGCGCAACAGTATAATTACCGGGGCGAAGGTTAAGGAAACTATAGCTGCCATTAGTGTCAGTGGTGGTATTAGTCTCACCAATATCTAGTAAGCCATTTTCGTT
>JAYSRP010000247.1:0-5179 GCA_043721015.1 Synechococcales cyanobacterium
AAGTCCTTAATAGCAATGCTTTAAGATGTTTTTCAGTGCCAAAACAATTCAACGTAATTGCCTGCTTCACCGGTATTTTAATCGATGCGTTTACCCTGCGTTACATCCTGTTTCACAATAAGCAACACCCTCAAGATATGGGTATAGAGGAAGTCCGAGCATTCTTAAGTCACTTGGCTGTAGTCGATAAAGTTGCGGCATCTACTCAAAATCAAGCATTGAGTGCCTTATTATTTTTGTACAAAGTTGTTCTGGAGCAAGAACTAGAGTCTGTGGATGCCCTGCGAGCGAAAAAGTCTCGGTATTTACCAACTGTACTCACTAAGCCCGAAGTTCAATCCATCATTAATCAGATGTCTGGAGAACATAAACTATTAGTTCAATTACTCTATGGTACAGGACTGCGTTTGTCCGAAGTATTGCGTCTGCGAGTCAAAGACCTAGATTTTGCCTATCAGCAAATCGTTGTCCGCGATACCAAAGGTCAAAAAGGCCGAGTGACGATGCTGCCAACAACCTTGACACCGTTTTTACAAGCCCATCTGAAACGAGTTCTTTGTCTCCATGAACGAGATCTGGAAGAAGGCTATGGAAAGGTTTATTTGCCATTTGCTCTAGATCGCAAATATCCCAACGCCGAAACAGAATGGATTTGGCAGTACGTTTTTCCTAGCTTTTGCCTTGGCACCGATCCAAGAACTGGCATTGTTCGGCGACACCATCTTCATGAAAGTGGTTTACAAAAAGCAGTTAAGCAAGCAGTGCGTCAAGCTAAAATCTACAAAAAAATTGGTTGCCATACCTTTCGGCATAGCTTCGCAACTCATCTACTCCAAAATGGCTACGATATCCGCACAGTCCAAGAACTCTTGGGACACAAAGATGTCAAAACCACCATGATTTATACTCATGTAATGAATCGTGGTGGTCGAGGAGTTATTAGTCCGTTAGATTAGGTTTTATCCCAGTATCGGCATTACTGGATGGAAATAGAAGGCAAAGCCCAGTACCAAGTAAGCCGCTAGCAGCAAAGTACCTTCTAACCAGTTCGATCGACCATCAGAACTAATCGAATTCGCAATGGCAACAGCCACCATCACCGCCACCAGCTCAAACGGATTAAAATCCAAATCCATCGGCTTACCTAAAATCCAGCCCACCAATACCAGCACCGGAGCCACAAACAGCGCAATCTGCAAACTCGAACCCACTGCCACCGAGACGGCCAAGTCCATCTTATTCTTCATCGCCACTGTCACAGCCGTAGCATGTTCAGCCGCGTTGCCAATAATCGGCACTAAAATTACCCCAGTAAACAAAGCGCTTAGCCCCAAAGCACTAGTGGCTTCTTCTAAGCTCGATACTAAGAACTCTGACTCGATCGCCACCAGCAAAGTACAGCCCAGCAGCACTCCAATCCACAAAGGCAAATTCACACTATGTTGACCATCTTCAGCCAAATTCACATCAGCTAGCTCTTCGGGGGTCAAATCAGCCAAACCCACATCATACAGATAGGTATGGGTTTTCATTGAAAACAGCAGCGTCAATCCATACACCGCAATCAAAATAAAAGCTACCGCGATCGACAGCTTTTGAATAGTAGGTTCATCGATGCCAGTAGAAGTATAGTGAACTGCTGTTGGTAACAGCAAAGCAATCACCGCCAAATTCATACTAGAAGCATTCACGCGGGCGACAGTCGGCTGAAACTCTTGCTCCTTGTAGCGCAGACCACCCAACAGCATCGATAGACCCATTACCAACAGCAAGTTACCAATAATCGAGCCGGTTAAACTGGCTTTTACTACATCTACCAACCCAGCATTCAGAGCCACGATCGCAATAATTAGCTCGGTGGCGTTACCAAAAGTGGCATTCAGCAAGCCACCCAAAGAAGGCCCTACCACCACCGCAATTTCTTCGGTAGCCGTGCCCATCCAGGCCGCTAAAGGAATAATGGCCAAACAGGAAGTAATAAAAATAACCGGCGCACTCCAATTTAAGAAGTGACCAGCGATCGAAATTGGCACAAACAGTAACAGAGCAGATAAAAAATTCTTCAGGTTCATGGTGAGCAGGCAGAATGCGGTGACAATTTAGGATACCGGATTTTAACTGCTCACCACTCAGTGTTTCTACTCGGCTTCTGTCTCTTCTTCTTTGGGTTTAGGTGCTTCATCAAATCCTAAGCCATGTTCAGCGGCATAGCGATCCATAAAGCGAATGAACCGATCCCATTCTGCTGGAGATTTTATCAGATAGATAGCTTCTAATGCAGCAGGCTGACCATCTAAGAACTTGGCCTTCACTTCTCTGGTGACGATTTCACCCTCTTCGTCAATCATGTATAGGCCGGTGACAGCATCTACGTCGTTACCGCATAGCGCATCGGGCTTATTGAAATACAAAATAGCCGTGCCCTCTTGGCCATTGCGCGACTTTGTTAATCTAATATCGGGCACTACCGGTTCGGTTCTGCCGCGTGCAAACTGCATTTCAGCCATAACAAATAAATATAAATAATTGTCAATAATATCATTTGCTTGTAATTTCAGGGTGAAATCCGCTGCAAAAAAGCGCCCCACCTGGGGCGCTGTATCAAAATCAACTAGCAAAAATTAGTCTTCGGTAGCCGAAACCAAATCTTCTTCAATGATTTCTAGATCTTCTTCTTCTTCCACCTCTTCGGATGACTCCACAGTGATACCAGCAGCTTTAGCAGCCATAGCCTCACGGTACTTCTGAGCCATTTCTTCGGCCATTTCGTATACCCGATCGCGGTCTTTGATCATGTCGCCCGGTTCTGGCTCAAGCTGCTTAGTAGAGAGCGAAATCCGGCCTCTTTCGGCATCTAGGTCAATAATCATCACCTTAACTTCATCGTTCACATTGAACACGCTGTGAGGCGTATCGATGTGGTCGTGAGAAATTTCGGAGATGTGTAACAGACCGCTGACTCCACCGATGTCGATGAAGGCACCGTAAGGCTTGATCCCGCGTACTGAGCCGATTACTACTTCGCCTACTTCTAGACGGTTCATTTTGCGCTCTACCAGAGCACGACGGTGGCTGAGTACTAGGCGGTTGCGCTCTTCGTCTACTTCCAAGAACTTCAAAGGCAGCTCTTCGTTGAGCAACTCTTCTTTAGGCTTGCGAGTGCTGATATGTGAACCAGGAATAAAGCCGCGCAGACCTTCGATGCGTACCAGCGCACCACCTCGGTTGGTCGCAAACACCTGAGAGCGCACAGTGGCATCTTCGGCTTGCAATTGACGTACCCGTTCCCAAGCGCGCATGTATTCGATGCGACGAATAGAAAGAGTAAGCTGACCGTCTTCGTTTTCATCGGTAAGAATGAAGAACTCGCGGGTTTCGTTAGATTGCAGCACTTCTTCAGGGGCATCAACGCGGTTGATGGACATTTCCTGAATTGGCAGATATGCAGCGGTTTTAGCACCAATATCAATCAGAGCGCCCCTGGGTTCTAGGCTAAACACCGTCCCGGCTACAATGTCTCCAGGGCTGAAGTGATAGTCGTACTTATCCAGTAAAGCAGCGAAATCGTCGAGAGTGAAGCCGATGTCGGCGGTTTTTTTCTGATTGACCATGCAAATTTCCTAAGGTTATTTTCTCCGTAGTTACTACGCCTCCTGCTGACTCCAAACAAGTTGCAAATACTCGTCAAAGTCAACATAGCTCTACTGTTCCCCGCCTAAACGAGGTCTGAGAGTGAAGATTATAGAATCCAAACATCACATTGTATCACTTCTGGCCAGAAATGGGTAATTTAGGCTTATTTGGTTTGGTTTTACGGAGTGTCTACTGAAGTTTTTAGATTACTTATTTGCCTGGACTGGGCTTCACTGGATTAGGCAAAGCAGGACTAGCATCAGCTTTTTTGCCTTCGCGGCAATAATTATTAATGCCATCTACCAGGTCTTTTTCTGGACTGGCCACTTGCCGCAGATTTTCCATGCCCTTGGCAGCATCAGTGCTCTTTTTCTGGGCTTGGCTAGTCAAAATTTGCTTGGTAATTTGGCTAGAATTTTGATACATCGTGGCCAACTGGTTCTTAATTTCCAGCAATTTTTCATCTCGCACATCCAAGCCCATCATTTCTTTAGCCCCCTGAGCAAAAGCATCAGCAGATTTACTGGCACTGCTGGTGTCACCTTTAACACCAGTGTCAGAAACTTTTTTGGCTTCGAGCACAATCTGGTTATGAACTTTGATAATTTTCTGACATTGGGAGACCTTGCTTTCGCAGCTTGTGAGCAAAATCAAGGAAATCGAGGCTAGAACAACAGAACGGAAGTGCAGCACAATGTTTTTTGAAAGAGATGAATGCTTAATAAAATATCCCAAACTGATGGACTTTTGCTAGTGGTTGCAGCTAGGGCTATCCGTCAAAACTATATTGTTAAGGCATCGAAAGCAGAAACTGGCTAAGTGAGATGCATCAGCATCTCAACTTAGCCAGCCTGATCGATGAAATTCGATGAAATTCGATGAAACTATTCGGTGGCAAATTTCAGCCAATCTTCCACATCCACCTGGGTATCAGTAGAAGGATTAGCCGCGATCGGGGCAGAGCTTTCTTCTACCGCAGCGCTGTTAGCTGCTCGATTACGCACCGCATTTAACTGCCGTAACACATTGCGGGGATCGGAGCCAGGTTTAAGAGTGAATAGCATATTTTCACTGTTGCAGTTGGCTTTACTAACCTTCAAACCACAAATAACCGATTGACTGCTGACTTTGCCTACAGCCAAATACTTGAGCTGACCACTGCCATAAAGGTTAGTAAAACGCTGCGTTACTTTTTGGCAGCGCACTTGGGGGCTAAAGCTGGCACCAAATGCCCCAGAGTCCCAATAAATTAAGGGCACATCACCTTTTTTGGTTTTGACAGCAGTAGCCAAGCGCCCAGAGACATCAGCACAGGTAAAAACAGCGGCTCGTTTGGCTTCTGCTGGCGCTGCTAGCCACAGAGCTGTGGGAAACGTCAGAGTGATTAGAATAGTACTTAGTAACTTCATAAAATCTGTGATTCGCAAGAGACATATATTTACCAGGATAACCTGTTCACCAGAGAGGTTCCCAAGTTTTTCTAAATTTGCCCAAATAGCTGGCCAAGCAAAAAGCTGGGCGTTAACCCAGCTTCTTCAAATATTCA
>JAYSRP010000248.1:0-12293 GCA_043721015.1 Synechococcales cyanobacterium
TCTCCGCCAGTGCCATGTTGAACGGCATGAGCATGGATGTAATCAGCACGAGTGAGAGGAGTTGAATTTTTCATAATTACTAAATGCCCTCGCTCACCCAGATAGGACTGTAAGTCATTAACAGGCTGGCCATTAGCTTGCTGCATTTTGAATGCCAGCATGGTTTCTTTGCCAGCTTTGAGATTATCAGCCGTTAACTGCACTTTGGTGTCACCGATAGATTTAGCTTTAGTGAAATCCGATTTAGGTGCCGATGCTGGTTTCCCAGTCACCTTGACTTGCATCAGCGACACCTGTTCGGCCTGACCCTCTGGCTTATAATCGCTAACTAGAGTGTAGTTGCCACTTTGTGGGAAGTTAGCTTGAACTTCAAAACGTCCCTTTTGTTTATAGGTAGGGTGAATGTGGCTAAAAGTTTGCAGATCATCACTGACTACAATGAGGTGCATTAACTTGGTTTGAAAGGTTTCAAATTTATCAATCGCTTGACCACTTTTAGCTTTGACATCAATAACTAACTTGGTTTCAACCCCAGCCTGAATATTTCCAGCAGTCAATTTGGCCGTAGTGGTTTCAGCCCCCTCAGCGGCTGGCATGGTCATACTTCCACCGCCATGTCCGCCGTGACCATTGCCCTCAGCCATTTTTGTATCGGCAACTGGAGTTTCACTATTATTGGTGACAGTGCTTGCTTTGTTAGCATTACAGGCCACGATTGTCAGGAGGAGTCCGCTACCAACGGCGATTAAAGAAATTAGTTTTTTCATGGTTATTTTGTTGCTTTAGATTTTTGAAAACCTGCTGATGGATGTTAACCATTTGGTAGATATAATGCTATCGATTGAAGCTAAACCGACCATCGGCTTGATCACTGCCAACAGTCGCAGTGACTTTTAGCTGATAAGCACCTGCTGTTTTACCAGCTAAAGTTCCAGTGTAATGCTTGCCTCCAGCATCATAGGTAAAGGTAATTGGTTTTGATTGACCATCAGGAGACTGAACCTCTCCCGATACCTTGGCATCGCTGATGGCTTGGTGATCATCGCCTTTTTGCACGTATAAATCTAAGTGGGTTTCATTCGCCGATTTCTCGGGAACTAACTCTAAGTGGTATTTGCCAGACTCTACAACCTGGCCACCTTTGCTGCTGCTGCTACTTTCTTTTGTGGCTGGCTTGGCATCTGGGGCTATAGAAGCTACCGGAGCTTGTTCAGTTACTGGGATGTTAGCTGGGGCTGTAGCTGTTTTTTCTCCACTGCCACAAGAGGCTAGCAAGAGCGCAACTCCGCCTATTAAAAGACTGGTAATTTTCATAGCGTGGTATAGAAGGTTTGATTGTTGTACACCTAGGATCTCACTCAATTGTGAATCGAGGATGAAAAAAATGGCCAAGGTGAAAATCGGTTGAAATCTTTTGTACATCAGAACGATCGGCTATTTTATCCAAGATGGAATATTTCATACAGGATTCACTTTTGCTGAATATCTTGAAAGATATAAACCAATTTTGCTGACTACTCGCAACACTTGTATGAAAAAGTTATCTTTATTAATGGCCTGTGGAATAAGTTTAACTGGGCTGCTGATGTCAGTCAGTTCAGCCTTGGCCAAAAATGACACAGGTAGCAACATCCACATCGACCAAAGCCGCCAGTCTCCTGAAACTCGCTGGGCTAATGCCAACCACTACCTGCGGATACATGTACCACGCAACAGTGCTGCCATGTCGGCTCTATCACTACAGGTTCCAGAAAATTTGCGGTTCGATGCTAATCAAGTAGAAGTCTTCGATCTTCAGGGTCAAAAAATACCGGCTACAGTTATTGAGGGGCTAGATAATCAGGTTTCTCCTGCCGTTAGAACGATTAAGCTGAATTTTTCCACTCCTATTGCCAGTGGTCGTCAAGTTGAGCTGCGCATCAGAAATGTCCAAAAAGTTTTAGTTTCTCGGCCTTCTACCTACTCAGTATCAGCTAAATTGACTGGCAGCGATCAAGAGCGTTATGTTGGAGAAGCTTACTTTCGCAGCTACTAGCTCTGCGAAGTCACGGTTTTATCAATAGAGGAAAATGAAACAGTTCCCTAACTTACTACAAGGATTAGAAAATCCAATTTTTGCTAGATTGTATCTGGCTCAGACCATCAACTTGGTGGGAGATGCTTTGACTTGGCTAGGATTGGCTTTGTTGGCATTTGAACTAGCCGGAGAAAATGCTGGCACGGTTTTAGCTGGGGCACTAACCTTGCGAGTAGCAGCATTTGTGGTACTTTCGCCAATTGCTGGAGCGATCGCCGATCGAGTAGATCGCAAACAGCTCATGATCACAACTCACTTAGCGCGGATGGCTATTGTCTGTACCTTGCCATTTGTTACTCAAGTCTGGCAAGTTTATGCAATTGTTCTATTTCTTAACGTTTTCTATGCCTTTTTTGCACCGACGTATACTGCAACTATTCCATTAGTAACTACCGAAGCAGAACGGCCTAGAGCAATCGCTTTATCTAGTGCAACCTATCAGCTTCTAGGTGTTTTAGGGCCTGGTTTAGCGGGTAGTATTGCGGCTTTTGTCGGCACTCGACAAGTTTTTTTTCTGGATGGAATCACTTTCCTAATTGCAGCAGTTTTGATTGTAATGCTACCTGGAAAACTAATGGTGAATCAAAACCAAAAGAAAATCCGAACGGTCAGCGGCACTTTAGAAGATATTCGGATGGGCACCAAGTGCCTATTTATCGATCCATTAATTCGTTACGTGCTAGTGCTGCAATTAATTGCCTCGATCGCCGGGGCAGAGATTTTAGTAAACACCGTTGGCTACGTTCAGGGCACGCTGCATTTGAGCAAAATAGAATATGGCTGGGTAATGGCGGCCTTTGGAATTGGGGCAACATTGGCTTCAGTTGGTTTGGGGAATGCCAAGCAGAAAATTAGCCCAGTGCTGCTGACCAGCATTGGCGCGGTGCTGATTACCCTGGCGTTACTCCCGGCAAATGTTGCGAACCTCGCTGGATTATTGGCTTTATGGGCAGTTGCAGGGGCAGGCCAAACCCTGATAAATGTGCCGACTCAGGCTTTAATAGCCGATCGAGTTGCGGTAGAAGTGCAGGGGCGAGTTTATGGCGCTCATTTTGCCTGGAGCCATTTGTGGTGGGCGTTTTCCTATCCGATCGCTGGCTACCTAGGAACTAATTTACCAAATCATAATTTTTTGTCTACGAGTTTAGTGAGTTTGGGACTGCTATTTTTAATTTTGGTGCTTTTTCATCCGCAGCGATTGATCAGGTTAAAAGGTGGACTATGGCATGAACACGCTCACTTGTCAGATGATAAACATCATACTCATGAGCATTCAGCATCTGTTTCTCCAGATGCCCATAACCACTTACATTTTCATTCTTTGCCGTAAATAGCTACATTTTGCAATGTCAATATTTATCAAGGGGTTAGAATTGATCGATCGAGCCACCCAAGTAATTCTGGCACATAAATAACTGATTGAGTGCCCTCGACTGTTGCTATTAGCTGATGCCCAGCATCTGTAGAGTTGTCATAAAGAGTTAATCGATCAACAATCTTGGCAGCTTTGGCCAAGTTAGCAAGACTTCGATCGTAGCGACGCAGAATGTCCGCTATGGGCACATCATGACCACCTAATTTAACTCTGCTACGAACTCTTTGAATATTAGTAGTAGGATTGTTAATTCCAATATAAGTTAATCCAACAAACCAACCCAATCCTTTGACTTCCTGCATTAGCTTGAGGTAGGTATTACCGGCAAGAGTAGTTTCTACCACAAAGCTATAATCTGACTGAATGTATTCTCGGGCTAGTTCGATCGCTTGTCTTCCAGCAGCTAGTGCGGCAGACTCAGGGCTTTCCGGGGAAATATCACGAGCTATGGCATCGGGGTCGATGAGTGGAATATTGGTAATGGAAAGTTTCGTTAAGCTAGATTTACCAGCTCCGTTGGGGCCAGCTACTACGATGAGTTTAGGCATATTTTAAGAGAATTCACCCAAAACTTCTTCGCTACCGTCTTCCCGTAATCGATACTCGAATTTTCGACCATCTGATTCTTCGCGTACCAGCTTTTCTCTGATTTCGTAATAAATTGGTTCACCCATAGCTTTGAGGCGAGCAATATCTCTGGCAACCTGAAGCTGTCCAGCCGCTTCCATTTTCCTTGACGTTATTGCAATATCTTCGTCAGGAATAATGCTGAGATCACTATTGGTATTAGGTTTTGTGTAGGTCATGGTATCCTCCTCTGCTACCGTTCCATTCTATCACTTGCATTGTGTTTTCAAGCTGTATGTTCTGCCAGCTTTCCCAGAATCAGGTTGGCTCTTGCTGTGATAAAATTCTCGAATTTGTCTTCTGTCCAGATGGCTGCATCCGGTGGGATGAGGTGTAGCTTCAGGAATGCTGGTTTGTCGGTCACATATTCAGGATTATTGATCCAGCAGTCAAATGACTTGCCGTTCTTTGCCCCACGGTTGGTTCCTGGGTCAATAAGTTGGAAGTTTTTGATGCTGTTGATTTTTAGTGGATCATATTGCTGGCTGCTTAAGATCGACTTCGGCATAATATGGTCGATATCATTGGCTCTGATTGTTTTGGCTTTGTCGTACATCAGATAGTATACGAATGAGCTATCTAGTTTGTCTAAATCATCGGTGTTGTATTCTGTAGTAAATGCGATTGGATGGTTGGTGTAGACTTTGGTGAGTTCATCGATCGGGAAGCTTTTTCCTTTATGGCTCTTGATTTCTTCTAATATCTTTCTAACGCCGGTCTTGTAAGGTATCCAGCCAGCACCTTTGCTTCTAAACACGCCGTTTAACAGGGAATGAAATAGCCATTCTTTGATTTTAACGAAGTCGGTGTTTCCGGTGTCGTAGTTATTGAAGTAGGAGAGAATGCCGTTGTTATTAATTTTTTGGTGGTAGATATGATATGCCACAAAGAATAAGGGAACAAAGGAACGACTACCATCTTTGTATTTGCTGAGCGGTTAAGGCGATACCATAACAGAGTACCCTTCCTCTAACCAAAACTTCGATATTATTTCGATAGGTAAATTCGCCAATTAAAAAGTCATTGGTGAACTGAAGAGTTAAGTCAAGATTAGCTTGATGCCAGCGATCGTCAAAACTACAGCCAGCAGCCGTTGAAGCCATTTGCTACAGATTTTATTACTGCCATATTCAGCGCCCAGCCACCCCCCAGCGGCAGCAGCGATCGCCCACAACCATAAACCTGAAGGCAAGGTAGGCAGCTTGGTTAAGTAGCCGAGTAAACCGGCTACTGAATTCACCAAAATAAAAGCCGCCGAGATTCCTGCTGTTTCCTTCACTGTCGCCCAACCCATTAATAATAGCAAAGGACTAAGGAAAATCCCACCGCCTACGCCGGTCAAACCAGATAGTAGACCGATCGCCATGCCCAAAAAAATTGACAACCAAATAGATGGCGATTCAACTTCTGGTGGTTCAGATTTAACAGAACTAAAACCTAACCTGACAGCAGCATAGAGCAAGACTGTCCCCATAATTGGCTTATAAATCTGAGTAGGAATTGAAATCATCCCACCGAGAAAAGCACAGGGAATAGAACCGATCGCAAACCGCCAAAATAGCGATTGGTTGAAAGATCCAGCCCGATAAAATTTAACGGTGGTAATGGCCGCTACAACAATATTCAGCACCAGCGCCGTAGGCTTCATGACACTGGGGGTAATTCCCACTAAGGCCATTGCCGCCAAATAACCCGAAGCGCCACCATGACCTACAGAGCTGTACAAAACGGCAGCAATAAAAATCAAACAGGTAAGCAACAAATCAGTCATTTTGTAAAGTCCAATTTATGAATCTAAGCTTTTGGCAACTGAATCGAAAAGCAGCTACCAGTACCAATTTTGCTGGTAGCTGTAATTGTACCACCGTGGCTCTGTACAATTGATTGGGCGATCGATAGCCCCAATCCAGAACCCTTTGCCCTAGTTACAACTCCACCGGCTGGAGTATGCTGCATAAATAGTGTCATTTGGGCGATCAATATCTTTTGCATATTAATCTTTCAACAATCGTAGACCACTTAAAATCACGAGGACTGTAGATCCTTCATGACCAAGAACACCCAAGGGTAAAGTCATATTCCCAGTAAAATTGGCGATGAGCAGTACAACAATAAAGCTAAGAGCAAAAATGATGTTTTGTTTGACAATCTGCCCAGAACGACGACCGAGCCGAATGGCATACTCTAGTTTCTCCAAACGGTCTGCCATTAACACCACATCTGCTGTCTCTAGTGCCACATCACTTCCCGCAGTTCCCATCGCAATCCCTACGGATGCTTGAGCCAGAGCAGGAGCATCATTGATACCATCGCCAACCATCACCACCGAATGATATTGTTGCTGGAGCTGACGAATTACCTCAAGCTTATCTTCAGGTAATAGTTGGGCATACACTCGATCGATCCCAATTTCCCGGCCAATACTGTCGGCTGTTCGCTCATTATCTCCCGTTAACATCACAATCTGCTCGATTCCTAACCGTTTCAAATGGATGATCGCCTGAGCGGCTGCGGGTCTGACGGTATCAGCAACTGCGATAATTCCCAGAATGCAATCGGCATAAGCTACCCAAACAACGGTTTTACCCTCTTGCTCCCATTGCTGGCTCTGTTGGGCGAGCGCTTCTGGACATTTCTCAGCTTGAGCTTGGACAAAAGTGGCTTTACCGACTACCGCTATTTTGCTCTCAAATTCGCCTGTAATTCCCCGTCCCGGCTCAGAGCGTACATTATTAGCTTCAGTCCATTTCCAGCCTTGTTTTTGAGCCGCATGGATGATCGCTGCCCCGATCGGATGCTCGGATAGACTTTCTAAAGCAGCAGCCACTTGGAGTAATTTGTCTGGAGATTGATCAACCGCCATGACTTGGACAACTTGAGGTTTGCCTGTAGTCAGGGTTCCAGTCTTGTCGAAAGCGATCGCCTTAACTTGTCCGATCGCTTCTAACTGCGCAGCATTCTTGAACAAAATCCCATGTCGCGCCCCATTAGCAATGCCTGATAGTAGTGCTGGCATCGTTGCTGCCATTAAAGCGCAGGGCGAAGCCACTACCAAAAAAATCAGGGCGCGATACACCGTATTTTCCCAAGTCCAACCGAGCAGGAACGGGGGTAAAGTACCCAACAGAGTGCCGATGAGTACGATCGCTTTGGCATACCCACGCTCGAATCGTTCGATGAACTGTTGGGAAGGTGGCGTTTCAGTCTGAGCCTGCTCTACTAAGCGAATAACCCGCTGAATCAGACTACTCTCTGGCGGTTGATGAATCTGAAGCTTCAATGCGCCGTTGCCATTAATTGTCCCTGCAAACACTTCATCGCCGACTATTTTTTCAACGGGCATCGATTCCCCTGTAATTGAAGCTTGATCGATCGCGCTAAACCCCTCAATGACAATGCCATCCGTCGGCACCAACTCTCCCGGCTTCACCAGGATGCGATCACCAATCTGCAACTCAGCGACTGCTACCATTTGCTCTTGGCCATCAATGAATCTGCGGGCGGTATCGGAAGTGAGACTCATCAGCCCCCGGATACTCCGCTCAGTGCGCCTCATTGCATAGCCTTCAAGCACTCCGCTGATGGCAAAAATCAGAATCAACATCGCCCCATCGACGATAAAGTAGTACTCCTTGCGCCACAGTCCTAAGATAGCGGCTCCTAACGCTGCCACAATCATCAATAGGTCTACATCTAGTTCTCGTTCTCGCCATAGAATAGTTAGTCCTTCACGGGTGCTTTGATAGCCACCAATGACATAGGCAGCGGTCAGAATGAGCAAGCTCACTCCCAGCCACCCACTATTGAGACTGAACCAACCGATTAATACCAACAGAGCACAAGCTCCAGCCGTGATCGCATCGGTATTTTCTTTCAGTAATGTTTGCCAACGGGATCTAGACAGGGAAGAAGAAAACATGACCACAAAAATAGATAGCCTTGATAGCCTACACCTTGACATTGATGTTAATGTCAAGGTGTAAATCTAGATCCGCGAAATATGGATGATCGGTATTTAACAATTAAAGAGCTGACGGATGCGGTCGGCGGTGATGTCACACCCCGAATGGTGCGACACTATCACACCTTGGGTTTATTGCCACCAGCCCAGCGATCAGATGGCAATTACCGACTTTATACCCCCCAAAATATTCAACAGCTACAGCGAATTGTCGCCCTCAAACAGCAGGGGTTTCAGTTGTCCCACATCCAACAGCTACTCAAAAGCGATTCAGGTGTCGATCTCAGTCCAACTCTGATGGCTCAATTGCAGCATCAATACCAGTCGGTAATTCAACAGTTGTCACGGCTGCGACATACAGCATCGGCATTAGAGGGAATCTTAGGGCGGGATGGCGATTGTCAGATCGTCCAAGCTTCCGCGATCGCCCAGTTGAAACTCCTCGAAGTGGAAAGTCAAGATCGATTGGGAGAACTCGAAAGACTTTGGCAGCACTTAGATGGAGCGATCAATTCTCACCCCGAAGCATTCAAGGAATCTCTACAAAATCTATTACCAAATTTATCCAGTCGTTCGGAGATTGAAATAGACTTGCTCTCACAAATGGTTCTAGCTTGTGGAGATACGAGCTTGGTTAGTTTTGTTCGACTGAGTGGGGATGCGATCGCCGCAGCGCGTGAAGCTCTGAGCAGTGGCTGTCAGATTGTGGGCGACATACCCGCCGTCACGGCTACACTCGATCACACCCGATTAGCTCATTTAGCCTGTGAGATTGAGACTTTAATCAACGATCCCCACATCACAGGTATAGCTGAAGCAGAGCAAGCACTCTGGCAGGATAAAGAGTGGCTAAATCGTCTTCAGCAGATTCCAGATCGAACAATCCTGATTGTCGGGTATGCGCCTTCTGTACTGATGGCAGCTTGTAAAGCGATCAAACAGGGGCGGATTCAACCTGCGCTGGTAATTGGAATGCCGATCGGCTTCAGTCATGCTCCGGCTGCAAAACGGCAATTAATGGCTGTTGGTATACCATATATAACTATTCAAGGTACAATGGGCGGTGGGCTTTTAGCAGCAGTAGCAGCAAATGCTTTGATCGCATCTATGTTGGAAAAACCTGATTGTCACTGTTATCTCAAGACAATTTAACTCAATTGATAGTTATAGAGTAAATAGTCAATCAAAACCCACGTCAAGATAATCTTGATTCCAGCAATCAACCATTCTGTAGAAGCTAAGCTTTTGGTAACTGAATCGAAAAGCAGCTACCAGTACCAACTTTACTAGTAGCTGTAATTGTACCACCGTGGCTCTGTACAATTGCTTGGGCGATCGACAGCCCCAACCCAGAACCCTCTGCTCGATAGGTACGAGACTGATCAGCCTGCCAAAATCGATCAAACAATCGTTCTAAATGCTCTGGGGCAATGCCTATCCCTGTATCAATTACATAAATCTGGACATTTTTAGGGCTGACGGCAGTTTTTACAGTCACAACCCCACCGGCTAGAGTATGCTGCACGGCATTCACAATCAAGTTTGTAAACAGCCGGGTGAGCTGGTCGGCTTGGCCTGACACATAAATTGGTTTGAGGCTTGGCTCTATGGTAATAGTGACCTGTTGACTGGTGGCAGCGGCACTATAAAGTTGGCCAAGATTATTGAGGATTTCCACCAGATTTACTCTTTCATTGATCGCTGTGCGATCTGCCGCATCAGCCCGCGCTAATAGCAATAAATCTTCAGTCAGCCGCACCATTTGAGCAGTGGCGCTAGTGATTGCTTGCAAGCTTTCGGCATCATCTAGCCGCATTCCTTCAGGGTATTTGAGTGAGACTTCAGCATTGCTTTGGATAGCCATTAGCGGACTACGCAGCTCGTGGGCAGCGTCAGCCGTAAATTGTTTGAGTTGATCGAAGCTTTCCTCGATCGGCTTCATGGCCTGCTGAGTTAGCCAAATTCCCCCAACGCCGCTAAGAATTAGAGCTATAACTACACCAAGCCCCAAACCCCAATCTAGCTTACGCAAAGCTTCATCACTTTCTTCCAGCGATTGACTAACTCGCGCATAGCCGATTAACTGCTGATTACTCAAAATAGGTACAGTTAAGCCTTGAATGCGGGGATTCCCTGGCTGAGTGATAAATGTCTGATCTGTAGCCAGAGGCAGATTCAACACGGCTTTCCCTTGATTCCCTACCATTTTCTGCTGCAAATCAAACCACTGGATCGCTTGTCCATGTTTGTCTAAGTCTATAGTGGCATAATCTTTACCAGCTACTAATTGCCCATTTTCTAGATCAATGCTAGCGATCGCGCCTTCGCCTAAAGTGGTAAGTTGAGCATGAATTTGGTTGGTCTGGACATGAGCAAAAATCAACCGCATAGCGATGCCAAAAACACCCAAGGTAGAGGCTAGAGCCAAGAGGTAATAGAGTAACAGGCGTTGGCGGATTGATCGAAACATTATTTGCTCCTTGGTGCCAGTCGATATCCTACACCGTAAACGGCTTCGATGAGGTCATATTCAACCCCAACAGCTTTTAGCTTGCGGCGTAAGTTGTTAATATGGGTTTTGATCGTTTCCGCGCCTGCGGTTTGGTCAAAATCCCAAATTTTATTAAGTAAATCTGTACGGGTAAAAGTTTGAGTAGGTTGACGCAGCAAGCACTCCAAAATCCCATGCTCCTTGGGTGTAAGGGTTAGGGGCTGATCACTATAGGAAAAAAGACCAGCGTTTAAATCAAGCTGAAGCAGCCCGTGATGAATAATGGCTGGCTTAAGTTCAGCGGTACGACGTGCCAATGCTCGAATGTGGGCAGCTAGTTCTTCTAAAGCAAATGGTTTAACCAAGTAGTCATCGGCTCCGGCATCGAGTCCGATAATTTTATCAGAGGTGGTATCGCGAGCTGTCAGCATTAAAATTAATGATTTACAGCCATTGGCTCGGAGTTTTTGACAAAGAGTGATGCCGTTGATCTTTGGCAGCATGATATCTAGCAAAATCAGGTCATAGTCAGCGGCAGTAGCAAAGTTCCAACCTTCTTCACCGTCTTTAGCAACATCGATCGCGTGATGCTGGTGCCGCAGATCTTTGGCTAATGGTCGGGCAATGCGATCGTCGTCTTCAATTAGCAAAATTTTCATAGTTCATCGGGGATCAGCATTGCTAGTTTTTTGTAGTCTGAGCAGTCCAATACAAACCATCAGCCATAGCCAACCAGTGATGTAACCAGCAATAATATCAGTAGGGTAGTGAACACCCAAATATAAACGACTGAAGCCGATCAGGCTAATCAACAACGCAGCACAAAAATATATGCCTTGGGCATGGCGCGGACGATAAACAGCGTATAAATAAGCTAGCAGACCATAGAGGACGATCGAACCGATGGCATGACCACTGGGAAAACCAAAGGAAGTTTCGTGGAGCAAAGACGGCCAAAGAGTAGGACGAGGGCGGCTAAAAATTAGCTTCATTCCCTGATTCAAGACGAGTGCTCCGGCACAAGCCAAAATTAAAATTTTGACCTCAGAAAATTGGCGCTGCCATAGTAGCCAGCCAATGCTCACAGCAACAATTATTAATACAAACTCTGGGTCGCCGAGGCTAGTAATACTGAGCATGAGGCGATCAAAAGCAGGATTCGCCCACTGGTGAATATTCAGCAATATGCTGGTATCTAATTGCCAAGACTCTTGCTGCCATACTTCTTGACACAGCCATATTAGCAAAAGGGCAAAAGCTAGCACTGTGCCTTGGAGGATCTGGTCAGGTTTCATAGCGGGGAATGCAAATTTGCGTTTCATGATGCAAAGCTGTAACTGAAGATAGCTCTAGATTAACTGTCAATTGTCAAGAAATTATCAAGATAGACAAAAGCTAATCTTTTGTCATGATTAGTTTAGTGGCTTTGACCCCCAGTAGCAAAACTATGGCGATGGAAAAGTATCCTGATAAAAATCCAATCGACAGATATCAAAGTTAGCCTAACAACTTTTTATACCTTGCCAACAAAGACCTCGTCCATCTATATTTGTCGAAAAGAATCTAAAGCTTCTTCTAACAATAGTCCGGACAGGTTTATTCTATCAAAGATCCTTACTGGAGCAGGCTTTGGTAGTTAGGATGTAATTTAATCAATGTTAGGTCAACAATACTCCGGACACTTTTTTAACGACAACGGTAGGACAAGGCTTTCAGCCTCTTCGATTTACCTGCCTAGTAACGGTGGAATGCGGGTTTCAGC
>JAYSRP010000249.1:0-29116 GCA_043721015.1 Synechococcales cyanobacterium
AAAAGGTAATGATCATCCATCTCCTTAAAAAGCAACACCGTATAGGACGATCGACCGAAAATCAAGCAATTAGCTTGAGATTCAGCCTCAACCAGAGTAAGATGACACGCAAACTATCTTCAGAACCACCATGTCTTGGCTTAAGTTCAGTCTGTTTACCTTAGTTGCCACCTTTGGCTTCAATACAGCCAGTGCCTCAGCACAGGCCGATAGATTTATTTCTGGCCCAGGCACCGCTGCTTATTTAGGGGGCGGAGCGCTATTGCCGCTTATTACAGATGGTGACAAAGGCGGTCAACATAGTTTACGAATTGTAGATGCCTTAGCAACCAGTGCCGCGCTTTGTTATGGAGCCAAATCAGTCATCCAAAGCCCCCGCCCAGACAACGAAAAAGAACTAGATAGTTTTCCGAGCTGTCATGCCACCACCTCTTTTGCCGTGGCCAGAATGCAGAGTCATTATCATCCAGACTGGGCAGTAGCCTGGTATGGCGGTGCAGCTTTAATTAGTTACGCGCGGGTGAGCGAAGGTCGGCACCGTTGGTATGATGTAGCGGCTGGAGCCGCATTAGGATATTTAGTCGGAGAGGTAGAACTAGGACAGAAGCGAGGCTTGCTGTTGTTTCCGCTAATTCGGGAAGACTCTCAAGGCAACAGCATCTACGGCGCACAAATCAAAGCAGAATTTTAATAGGTTTTTATGACAGTAATTAACGGCACAATAATGCAGTACTTTCATTGGTATAACTCCAACGACGGTGGCCATTGGCGGCAGCTCGAAAAATCTATGCCCGACCTGGCTAAAGCCGGTTTTACAGCCCTATGGCTGCCACCGGTCTACAAAGGGAGCAATGGGATCAATGAGGTTGGCTACAGCACCTACGATTTGTTTGACTTAGGTGAATTCGATCAAAAAGGCTCGGTGCGCACCAAGTATGGCACTAAAGCTGAATTAGAAGCAGCAATCAAAGCAGCTAAAGCAGCCGGGGTGCAAATTTATCTTGACACCGTGTTCAATCACAAAAACGGTGGTGATGCCGAAGAATTAGTCGTGGCAATTCCAGTGTCACTGGATAACCGTAATCAAGATACTGGAGCCGTTGAAACCATTAAAGTCTGGACACAGTTTGACTTCCCTGGACGGGGTTTGAAATACTCTACCATGAAGTGGAACTGGCGACATTTTGATTCAGTGAACCACAACATGTTCAAGCCCGGTGATAGCACTATCTATCGATCCAAAGCTAAGCACTTTGAAACCGGCGTAAATACTGGCCATGGCAACTACGATTTTTTGATGGCCTGTGACCTTGACACTAGTTCCCCGGAAGTAGTTAAGGAATTAAACTACTGGGGGGAATGGATTGTAGACACCCTCAAAATCGATGGTTTTCGGTTAGATGCAGTCAAGCATGTGCGCGCGGGCTTCTTCCCAGAATGGCTTGCTCATGTCCGTAAAAAAACCAAAAAAGAGCTATTTACCGTAGGCGAATATTGGTCTAGCAACATTGATGATCTGCATCAGTTTATTAGCGCCACTGGTGGCCAGCTCTCACTCTTTGATGTGCCTTTACACTACAACTTGCAAGCAGCTAGTCGTGGTGGTGGCAACTACGATATGAGTAAGATATTTGATGGTACTTTGGTGCAAAACCAGCCTACATTGGCAGTTACGTTTGTTGACAACCACGATTCACAGCCATTGCAGGCATTAGAATCAGACGTGATGGATTGGTTTAAGCCCTTAGCCTATGCCCTGATTCTGCTGCGGCGCGGTGGCTATCCTTGCGTATTTTACCCCGATTATTATGGGGCACAATATGTCGATCGAGGACGAGATGGTCGGGAATATAATATTCAGATCAATTCTCACCAACACATTTTAAATATCTTACTAGCAGCCCGCCGCGACTTTGCCTATGGAGAACAGTTGGATTACTTAAATCATCCAGATGTAATTGGCTGGACTCGATTGGGCAATGACGAACATCCTAAAGCCATGGCGGTAATCATTAGCGATGGCCCTGGCGGCAGTAAATGGATGAACGTAGGCAAAGTGGGTAAAGAATTCAAAGACTTTACCGGTCATTTCCAACAATCGATTTTCAGCAACGAAAATGGTTGGGCAGAGTTCTATTGTGATGGTGGCTCAGTTGCAG
Organism: Synechococcales cyanobacterium; assembly: GCA_043721015.1. GTDB lineage: Bacteria > Cyanobacteriota > Cyanobacteriia > Cyanobacteriales > Chamaesiphonaceae > JAAFHZ01. Next base: position 2,160 of record JAYSRP010000249.1, read on the forward strand.
TATGGGTAGAGAATTAAGGTTTTATGCTTAAATATGTTGCTGGTTTGTTGTCTGGAATATTGATTGTCACTGGTTTCTCTTTCCCTGATCTCGCGCTAGGGAAGACCTTGCCAGCAGCTAAGTCTGGCAGCAAATCGGCGACGGCAGTGGGCAAAATTGCTAAAGATATTTCGGTATATATCGAGACTGCCGATGCAAAAAACACCGGTTCTGGGATGATTTTGCATCGGCAAGGTCATCTGTATACTGTCTTGACTGCGGCTCATGTGGTACGAAAAGGCCAAGGTTTTCGGTTTACCATGCCCGATGGTCAAGTTTATCAGTCGATCGATAGCTCTATTCGCCAAGCAACCAATAACTTAGATCTAGCCACAGTGCAGTTTCGTAGCAGCAAAAGCTATCAAGTAGCCAAACTAGGCAGCTCCCAGTCTTTATCAGCCGGGATGGAAATTTATGTAGCTGGTTTCCCGGCTCAAACCAGCGCAATTCGTGGTGGCACCTTGAATTTTACGAAAGGCGCGATTACTGCCAATGCTAATAAGGCTAATAGCCAGGGCTATTCATTAATTTATAACAACGCTACCTTACCAGGTATGAGTGGCGGCCCTGTCCTTAATGATCGGGGTGAGGTTGTAGCAATTCATGGCCAAGGCGATCGAGCACCTGATGGCCAAAAAACTGGTTTTAACTTAGGAATTGTGATCGAAAAATGTCATCCTTTTGCCGATGAAATTATTGCCGTTAAACAGCTACCAGTTTTAAATAATCGTATACCCAAAGCCGATGACTACTTTTTGACTGCCAGCGAGAGCTATGAGGCCGGTAACTATCCACAGGCCGCCGCAAATTACGACAAAGCCATTCAGCTCAATCCTCAATATGCGGAGGCTTATAACAACCGAGGCAACCTGCGCTATCAGAACTTAAACAATTTCAAAGGAGCTTTGGCCGACTATGATAAAGCGATCGCCCTCCGCCCCAATAGCACCCTAACTTATGTGAATCGCGGTGGCTTAAAAGCCGATAAATTTAACGATATCAAAGGGGCGATCGCCGATTTTGACAAGTCGATCGCTTTGGATGACCAAGATTATTTGGTCTACAACAATCGCGGTTATCTGAAAGATGCCAAGCTCAATGATTTACCAGGCGCTGTCTTAGATTACGATCGAGCAATTGCTCTCAACCCGCGTAGCGTGTTGGCCTACAACAATCGCGGTAATTTAAACTATCATAAACTGGATAAAAAAGATGCTGCTATTGCTGATTATAACCAGGCGATATCGGTCAATTCTCAAAACCCGATCACCTATTATAATCGGGGTGACTTATCTTATTTTGAAGGAGATAAAACAGCGGCACTGCAAGACTTTGCTGCGTTAGCAGAGCTTAATCCTAAAGGTTGGACAGGTTTGATTGCCAAAGGAGCGATTGCCCTAGATCAGCGTCAGCCTCAAGCGGCTCTGAACTACTTTAATCAAGCAGCTAGCCTAGGAGCCGATCCCATCGACCACCATAAATATCGAGGTTTGGCATATAAGCAACTGGGCAAACAATCAGCGGCAATTGCAGAATGGCAAAAAGCTCATGCAATCTCTAATAAGCTTCGCTATCGCAAAGATAGCGACATAATACAGAGGTTGATGAAATCAACATGAAATATCTGCAACAGAATTCTTGAATTTTGTGTTTTACAAAACTGCACAAACAATGATCTCTAATAAATGTTGTCTAGAGAAATTGATAGAATCCATGCAGCACAACAAAATCAGCAATTTTCACTCGTCAACTGCTCCAAAGTTATTGGAATATATTCCTAGTAAGAGTCGTCCTAAATATGGCCGAGAAAATTAACACCTGTTCAGCTTGATTCTGCAACATTTTTGTAATTCGGTTGCAAACTTAGGTTAAGATGAGTGGCTTCTTACCAATATTTTATCCTTACGCTACCGATTTTTACTCTTAGGGGACGCATGCACAAAAATGTTAGTTGGTCATTAACAGCAGCTTTAGCGAGTACATCGATCTTTGTCGCACCGGCTCATTCGGCGCAATTAATAGACTGGCGCTTTAATACCGAAAGAAATGTAATTGGCTTAATCACCGATGGTAACGTTAAGCCCACGGTTTTTTTGCTCAGCAACCCAAATCGTCTGGTTATCGATTTACCAGGGACAGGTAAGAAAGGTCCGACTATTCGTAGTCAGTACGGCGGGGCTATCAAAGAAATTCGGATTTCGGAAGTATCTGGAAATATGACCCGGGCAGTAATTGAGCTAGCACCAGGGTTTGGGGTATCTTCTAAGAATATTAAAGTTGCCAGCGATGCGCCCGGTAGATGGTACATCCGGATGAAGTCGATCGAAAGCGGCATTCCCCCCGGGCCAGGCGAAACCAAAGAGATCATTCAAGTCCCCACCGAAGGCGCACCAGAAGTACCCTTACCACCACCGATCGGCGGGCCATCTACGACTCCATCTACATCTGGTAGACCGCTGCCGCCTAGTTCTGGCAATGGCAATGTTTTGACCGTCAACTTACCAGCAGGCAAAGAGATCGCGCCATTGAAGTCTCAGTTGCAAAGCTTGGTGAACCGCTACAGCGATCTATCGCCAGGGATGTTTTTCATTGATGTAGAAACCGGCGACTATGTTAACTTGGGTGGCGATCGAGTTTATGCTGCCGCCAGCACCATTAAGCTCCCAATTTTGATGGCTTTCTTTGAAGCCGTCGATGCCGGACGCATTAATCTGGATGAAAAGCTGACCGTAACCAGCGCCGCTATTACTGGGGGTTCTGGCACTTTGCAGTACTATCGGGGGGCAAAAATCACCGCGCTAAGCACTGCAACTAGAATGATCACCATTAGTGATAACACCGCCACCAATATGATTATTGGTCGGTTGGGCGGCTTGGCAGCGGTAAATGCTCGCTTCCGTAGCTGGGGCCTAAACAATACCTATATGCAGAATTATTTGGGTGACTTTAAAGGCACCAATAAGACTAGCGCTGTAGATCTAGTGAAAGCTTCAGCTTTGGTGGCCAAACGGAAAGTAATGAGTGAAAGCAGTCGAGCAAAAGCCTTAGACATCTTAAACGCCACTGAAAACACCAAGCTGTTAAAAGCCGGGTTGGGTGATGGCGCACATATTGCTCACAAAACCGGCACTCTCGGGGTTATTTTGGGCGATGCCGGGATCATTGAAAAGCCTTCTGGCAAGCTGTACTTAGCCGGAGTCTTTGTTCGTCGCCCTTTCAATGATCTGCGCGGTCGCTATTTTATTCAAGAAGCGTCACGCTTAAGCTATAACTACTTCAATAGCAAAGGTTAAGGCTTTTTGTATTTGCTGACTAGTTCTAGCCGAGAGAGAGCGCTGACGGCGCTTTCTCGCACATAGGAGTCGATCGATTCGTCTTCGGCTAATTTGGCTAAGACAGCAGCACAGCGCTCATCCCGAATCGAGGCAAAGGCATTGACGATCGACATATCCAGAGCCGGGTTGTCGGTGGTGCCCAATGTCTCATTTAAAACATCAAAGGCCGGACTGCCAATTTCGCCCAAAGCCATAGCAGCGGCGATGTGTACCACCGGGTTGGCATCATGCAAAGATTGTCGCAGCCCGTCTAGACCCGCTGCCGGAAATTCGTCTTCGGGGTAGTTGATGGCGACCTGAGCAAGAGCTTTGGCACAGCTTCCGCGCACGGTGACGTTGGGGCTATTGAGCATGGCCTCAACTAAGCTGGGCACAGTTTCGACTCCAATGCCTCCCAATAATTTGACGGCGGCGCGGCGATATACTACGTCGTCATCGTCTAGGGCGCTCATTAAGCGAGGGATGGTGTCAGCATCACGAGTTTCGTAAATTTCACCCATGGCTCGATCGCGCAGGTTGGGGTTGGGATGTTTGAGTTTTGCAAAAAGTTCATCTTGAGACATGATTTTTAAAGTTGGATTTTCAAATTTTACTAGCAGCCTTAGCCCGCACTAACCAATCGGCATCTTCGATCGCTAACTGGTAACTACTATAGCTTTCAAGCTGCTCCAAGGCCATCAGTGCAGCATATTTCAAGTCCCAGAGGCGAGTGCTGAGACATTTTTCTAGCTCGGGGATTGCCCGTAAATCACCCAGTTCTCCCAGGGCGATCGCTGCCGCTGCCCGAGATTTTTGGAACTGGGGTTGGGTGTTGTGCAAGGCGGTAATCAATAAATCATAGGCCGGAGCGTGACGTAGCCAGCCAAAGATTTTCATCACATGGAAGTGTGCTCCATAGTCGTTGTGGGCTTCTTCTTCATAGGTGGCAAACAAGGCCGCCGGGGCTTCGGTAGGGTATTGGCTCAAGAGTGCCTGGGTGGCTAGGTAGCATTTGCCAAAGTCAGTGTCGTAGAGATCTCGAATCAAAGTCTCTAGGAGTAAAGGCTGAGAATGACTGTGAACCATTTTGAGATCTTGGGGATGGTCGCGCAGGACGGTTTCGATCGACCCCCTCACATCTTCAAATCCCAACACTCCCTCGGCCTGACCGGCATCGGCTAACAGGCGGACTCCCCGTAGCCGAAAGACGATCGAGACTGGGCAGTACACAATATGCGGAATTGCCCCGTAGTATTTGGCATCGATCAGATCTTGAATACAGAGGCGGCGAGCGAGGACGCTGCGGTGTTGTAAGAATCCTACGACTCGATCCATCAAGCTATAGTCTTTGGTAAATCTCCCGACAGCGGCAATCGCGGCACTGGCGATCGGGCCGTCTTCGTCGGTGGTGAATTTGCGAATGCGCTCTAGAGCTGGCTGGTAGTCCAGCTTAATCAGGGTGTGAATGATCACGCGGTAGCTTTGGCCGGGTCGATCGAGCAACTTGGCAATTTCTGCGAGTATTTCGGGGTCTTGGGTGCCAATTTCGCCGATCGACCACACGGAGTTTTCGATCACATAGCAGTCTTCGTCATTTAGACAGTTTTTGATCACTGGCAGGGCTTGGGTGGCTTGCAGTCTGCCCAGGCTTTCGATCGATTTGCGGCGCACGATGCGGTTGTCGAGTTCTGGGTCAAGGTTTTGGACGGCGCGGATCAGGGCGGCGATCGAGTTTTCTGATTGGTAGTTGATCAAATGTGAGGCGGCGATGTAGCGGGAATCTTCTTCGCCAATGTCTTTTTGCGGTCGATCGAGGATCTGGATAGCCTGTTCTTCGCTGAGGTTGAACATGTTGATGAAGCGCTTATCCATAAATAGCCTCGACTTGGCTGCTGCTAATGATTATTAAGGTTTTCACCATACCATAAAGCCCACACTTAATTAGTTGATATTGTTGTACTCCAATAACGACTGTTATCTATTTAAACAAGTTTAGATAGGCCATAAACATATATTGCTTTCCTCTTTTTCCTCCTGTTATTTCCTCCAGAATTCCAAAACCTACTAAATCTCCAATGAGTTTGTAGGCTGAGGATACGGATATTTCAGCTATTTCAGCTATTTTTGCGGCATCAATAATGGGACGTTGATACAAATAATTAATGATTTTCCGAGTATTAGCTGTCCTGCTACCTAATGTCTGAACTTGTTGCTCTACTTGTTTTTGCAGCTTAAGAATATTGTCGAAAGTTGTAACACTGCTGCTGGCTGTTTCGGTAACTCCTACTAGGAAAAACTTAAACCACTGTAAAAGATCATTCTTTTCTCTTACTCTCATCAAATTATCATAATAGTGTGTCCGATGACGTTCAAAGAAATCAGATAAATACAGCACTGGTTGCTTTAGAATACCCTGATTTACCAAATACAAAGTAATTAACAATCGACCAACTCGACCATTACCATCTAGAAAAGGGTGAATAGTCTCGAACTGGTAATGGACTAAGGCAATTTTTAACAACTCTGGAAAATATTGGTGATCGTTGTGGATAAACTGTTCTAAATCGCTCATCAGTTCACCGATTGACGTATGTACCGGTGGCACAAACAGAGCATCACTGATGCTGGCTCCGCCTATCCAGTTTTGGCTCTGGCGAAATTCTCCAGGCTGCTTGTGTTTGCCCCGTACACCTTGTAGCAAAGTCTGATGGGTTTCGCGGATCAGGCGAGAAGAAAAGGGTAATGTTGGTAAGTTAGCAATCGCTTCTTTCATGGCGGCAACGTAGTTTTGCACTTCTTCCCAGTCATCTCTTTTTTCGGGGGCAATATCTTCGATCGCTAGCAGAGCCTCAGCCATATTGGTTTTGGTGCCTTCGATCTTGCTAGATTGGGTGGCTTCTTTGAGGACGTGCATACTAATAAACAGGTCAATGTTAGGAATGTATTCGGAGTACATGTCCAAGCGGCCAATTTCTCGATCGGCTTGCCCTAAGAGCTGAATCAACTCCATGTTATCTAGTGACCATTGACGATTAATTAGGCTGGGCTGAAAGCTGCGGTAGTATCCTTGCTGAATATATTGACCAGATTGGAAGTTTTTCATGGTTTACGAGCTTGTTTATCAGCCAAAAATCAGAATAAGGATCGCCACTATTATAGATTTTAGCCAAAAACGAGAATAAGGATCCCCGCTATTGTATATTTTATGCAAAAACGAGAATAAGATTGACTAATTAGATAAAAGATGCTGCGGGCACTTTTTTGGTCACGATCGAGTCGCAGAATATTGAATACCAATCCAAGACTTATGAAAAAATTACTAATCACCCTGGCTTTATCGTCTTTCACCCTGACTTCGATCGCCAGCAACCTCAACGCCCAGCAATCTTCTCCTCGGCCATCTATTCCCAACCCGGCGATCGATGCACCGGGCTTCCGCAGAATCGTCAAAGAATCTGCCGCTGAGCGTGAATCAAAGCGCTTGACAGAAACAGAGTTTATCAAAGCCATGCAGGAAAAAGGCGTAGTTGTCTTAGACGCTCGCAGTGCTCGCAACTTCGATCGGCGACACATTACCGGCGCAGTAAACCTCCCGTTCACTGAATTTACTGCCCCCGACCTCGCCAAAGTAATTCCTAAAAAAGATTCTAAGGTGCTAATTTACTGCAACAACAACTTTGATGGTAGCCCCATATCTTTCCAGACCAAGGCACCAGTTACTGCTCTCAACCTATCCACCTATGTTTCTTTGCGGGGCTACGGTTACACTAATATTTATGAGTTAGGGCCACTGCTCGAAGTTAGTACCACCAAGATTCCTTTTGTGGGCACCGAAGTAGCAGCAATCGCCAAGCCAACCAAAATCTCCAAACCCCGCTAACTGCTTCAATGGAACTAGACCGCCTGCTTACTAGCTACCTTTACGATCTGCCGCCAGAGTCGATCGCCCAGACTCCGGTAGTCCCCAGAGATCGATCGAAGCTATTGGTAGTCGAGCCGGTCAACGAATCTGCAAATCCCCACAGCCATCGGCAGTTTTTTGAAATTGCCGATTTGTTGCGATCGGGTGATTTGTTGGTGTTTAACAATACCAAGGTCATCCCGGCTCGCCTGCATGGGCACAAAGATAGCGGAGCCAAAATAGAAGTGCTGCTGCTGGCAGAACGAGCACCAAACACCTGGTTGGCTTTGGTCAAACCAGGGCGGAAAATTTTGGTGGGTAGTAGGCTGGTTTTTGCGGCTGCTGGTTTACCAGATTTAGTAGCAGAGGTAATCGATCGAGATCCGCCTAGCGGTGGTCGAGTATTGAAATTCCTTGTACCAGAAAACAGACCACTATTAGAAATACTCGATAACTATGGTGAAATTCCGTTTCCTCCTTACGTCACTGCTAGTGAAGCCACTGTAGAACAATATCAGACCGTCTACGCTGAAGATCCTGGCTCGGTGGCAGCGCCAACGGCTGGACTGCACTTTACACCAGAGTTACTCCAAGAATTGCTCGATCGGGGCATCAAGCAAGCTACCGTCACTCTCCATGTGGGCATTGGAACCTTTCGCCCCGTTACCGTTGAAGATATTACTCAGCACGAAATGCACGGTGAATGGCTCACGGTTAGCGCAGAAACTGTAGATCAAGTCTTAGCCACCAAGGCTCAAGGAGGAAAGGTTTTTGCCGTAGGTACAACCACAGTTCGCTGCCTAGAAACAGCAGCTCAAAATGGTGAAATGCGGCCTTACAGTGGTCAGACGAATATCTTTATCTATCCCGGCTATCAATGGCGGTTAGTGGATGGCCTGATTACCAATTTTCATTTGCCCGGTTCGAGTTTAATGATGTTGGTAGGAGCATTGATTGGTCGGCAGCGGCTGTTGGAGCTTTATAGAATCGCTATTCAACAAGACTATCGATTCTATTCTTTTGGTGATGCTATGTTAATTTTGCCCAAGTGATGTTGACAACTTAACGCCATCGATCGCGCTCTAACTCATACAGCACCTTTTCCCAATACCATTGCTCTGGCTCGCCGGGATTCCGCAGCTTAGCATTATTGATCAGCCGATCGACCGTAGCATGATTATTTCCCAGCGACTTGATTAACTTCTGCCGAATATGGGGAGCCACCTGGCCGATCGCTGGAGCCTGTTGAGAAATCCCGATACTGCGGTTAAGGCGGCGTAGGATGCGATGTCTTTGCCATTTTTTAAAGCTCCACCATAGCCCCCAAAGCGCAACAGCTCCAGCAATGATTGGAAAATAAGACATGGGGTTAAAAACCTAATACCGTTCGGTGATCTTTCTCAATTATCTCCTGCCCTCTGGATTGTGGCAAGAATTGTTTGCGGATTGGGATTAATTCATAAAATCACTCCCCCGAAAATCAATCTGGCATTATCGTAAATTGGCAAACAACGATGTTAGAATTGCGGTTGCAAATTATCCTTGAGGGTTTGTTGTGATTTCGTCCGCAACTCTGCCGCTTTCCCAAAAAGCAATGCCAGCTAATAACTCAGACAGCACTCTGTGTTTACTCTCAGGCTCTGCCAATATCCCCCTATCTCGTGAAATCGCTCGGTATTTAGGCATGGATCTCAGCCCCATGACCACCAAGACTTTTGCCGATGGGGAAACCTACGTGCAAATTCAAGAATCGATTCGGGGCCGGGATGTATACATCATTCAACCCACCTGCTACCCAGTCAACGACCACTTAATGGAGTTGATGGTGATGATTGATGCCTGTCGGCGGGCTTCGGCGCGGCGAATTACCGCAGTTATTCCTTATTATGGCTATGCCAGAGCCGATCGCAAAACCGCAGGGCGCGAATCAATTACGGCCAAACTAGTAGCTAATTTAATTACCAAATCGGGAGCCGATCGAGTAATTGCGATGGATCTGCACTCGGCACAGATTCAAGGATATTTCGATATTCCTTTAGATCACATCTATGCTTCGCCGGTAATTGTAGACTATATTCTCAGCAAAAATCTCCAAGATATCGTGGTGGTATCTCCCGATGTAGGCGGGGTAGCCAGAGCGCGCGCTTTTGCCAAAAGATTAAACGATGCGCCTTTAGCAATTATCGATAAACGGCGACAGGCTCACAACATCGCCGAAGTGATGAATGTAATTGGAGATGTTAAGGGCAAAACGGCCATCTTAGTAGACGACATGATCGATACCGGCGGCACCATTAGTGAAGGTGCTCGCATTCTGCGCGAACAGGGAGCTAGTCAGGTTTATGCCTGTGCCACCCACGCGGTATTTTCGCCCCCGGCGATCGAGCGTCTGTCTAGCGGTGTGTTTGAAGAAGTAATTGTCACCAATACTTTACCCATGATCCCCGATCGGATGTTTCCGCAGCTCACGCCGCTATCGGTAGCTAATTTGATCGGCGAAGTAATTTGGCGGGTACACGAATACACCTCGGTCAGCATTGTCTTTCGTTAAATTTGTGATAGTCACCCGTAGGGGCATCCCCTTGTGGGTGCCCGCTATGGGTGACAATTAATCCATCAAAACTCAGTGATCATCAAAGAATTTCGATCGATCACTGGTTTATGGGTTTCTATAGATTCCAACAAATTCGTAGAGGGCACCCACAAGGGGATGCCCATATGAATTGGACATGTTGATTTTATGATTCTTCGCCGCCGCCGAATAATTTTTGGGCAGCGCGGGGGGCGCGGGCATCGGCGGAATTCATTACCTCTAATTGATCTTTGACCATTTCGCCTGGTTTGTTCTCTAATACCCTGGTGGAAAGTGAGATTTTGCCAGAACCTTCATCTAGAGCTACAATCAGCGCTTTAATTTCTTGGCCGATCGATAATACCGCATTCACATCGGGGATAAACTCTTGGCTAATTTGCTTGATATGCAGCAAGCCAGTAGTGCCATCAAAATCGACAAAAGCTCCAAAAGGCTTGATGCTGACTACTTGGCCAGTAATTAGTTGACCGAGCTGTAACAGGCTAAAATTAGCGCTGCGGCTGGCTTGGCGCTGAGAAAGCACAAACTTATCCCGTTCTTGGTCAGCTTCAATGATCAGCGCCGTTACATTGCTGCCCTTTAGTGATTCCAAATCTCGCTCAGTAAGCTGTGACTTAGGGATAAAGCCCCGCAAGCCCTGAAAATCTACTGTTACCCCGCCTTTATTGGTGCCAGTAATTCGCACCGTAATCGATTCTTTGTTAGCCTGAATGTCGGCAATTTTCTCCCAGGCATACTTGATTTGCAACTCTTTCCGGGACAGCGTCACCTGACCGTCGGCATCTTGCTCCCGCAGCACCACAAAATCAAAATCTTCGCCGATCGGCAGCAAAGCATCCAAATCTACCTCATAGCCACCAGCAGCTTCTTCGATCGGCACAAAAGCCAAAGACTTACCTTTGATATCTACATAAGCACCATTAGTATCGTGGCTAAAGATCTTGCCTTTGACGATCGAGCCTTTTTCAAAGCTCACTGACTCGGCGCTCAGAGCCTTCTCGAAGTCGTCCATCGAAAAGGTGGACGGGGTAGATTTACTCGACATAAGATTGGGAGAAAAGTTACAGAAAAAATGCAGCCTGCACATCTGATATCTGTCAGACAGGCTTCAGCATCCCCGAATTATACTCCAAGGCCATGGGACATAACGATAGCTTTCTTGGCATTTTCAACGATCGAGATTTTTGCTGCATGATATCATAAAGACAATTCAAGCTGGGTGTTATTTGCCAGCAAAACCAAGATTCAGCCGGAAACCCAGTCAGAGCTTGACCACTAAAGTCGTCTACGCAAACTCATGTACAAGAAAAAGCCCCCTGCCAACCCCTCTACCCAGAAGTTATTAAAATTCATCGGACTTGCCGTCGCCAGTTTGGCTGCTGTAATTGGCATTTTTATTGGAGCAACTCAAATATTTGGCAATTCCAATATCGAAACATTAGCTCAGCTAGGTGTGGGTGATTCGATCGCTGCCAATCAAAAAGTCTTGGCCAAAGTGCCCCTAGAGTACGCTAACCCCGAGCCTTTTCGCGCTAAAACCATCAGAGATGTGGTTTTACCCGAAGGCAAAAAAGTCATAGCTCTGACTTTTGATGATGGCCCTTGGCCCCAAACCACCGAAAATATTTTGGCCACTCTTACTAAAGAAAATGTGAAAGCGACTTTCTTTGTGATTGGCCAACCCCTAAAGTCTTTCCCGGAAATCTCTAAAAAAGTGGTGGCTGCTGGCCACGAAATGGCCAACCATACCCAGCATCACTGGTATAAAGCCATGCATGGCATAGTTGCCCAACGAGAAATCGAAGACACCAACAAGATGCTGTTAGAAGATCTCAATGTCAAAACCAGTTACTTTCGTCCGCCCGGTGGAGTGTTAACTAACGGCTTGGTTGACTATGCTCACCAGCGCAATGACACCGTTTTAATGTGGTCAGCCGATTCTGGCGACAGCAACCCCCGCCGCCCTTCTGTAGAAAGCATTATTAAAACAGTGGTTTCGCAGGCTACTCCGGGTGGCATTGTATTGATGCACGATGGCGGTGGCAATCATGAAAATACTGCTAAAGCCGTACCCGAGATTATTAAGCAACTGCGTGCTAAAGGCTATACTTTTGCTACTATCACCGAACTACTTGAAATGGGTACTCTTTCACCAGAAGGGGTTTCAGCCAAAAAAACTGCTGCCAAAGTAACCAAGCCCGCCGCTCCAGCAGCCGGTGCCAAGGCCAACAAGCTACCAGCCAAAAAAGGTGCTTAGTGCAATTTCATATTCAGCCGGACAGTGATGTTCCGGCTTCCAAACAGCTCTACGATCAACTTTTGTTTGGCATTGCTTCCCGGCAATTTTCGCCCGGTCATCGGTTGCCCAGCACCCGCCAATTGGCGATGCAAACTGGGCTGCACCGCAATACAATCAGCAAAGTCTATCACCAGCTAGAAACTACCGGAGTGGTGGAATCTGTAGCTGGTTCTGGTATTTATGTAAAGTCGTTGGGTAACGAAAGCGGCAGCGCCGACTTGTCAGCCTCTGAGATTCGGCAAAATGTCCAAGAAGTATCTAGCGAAAGCCTGAACAAGATGTTGATTCATGGGGCTTCGCTGCGCGAGGCACGGGAGCTATTTTTAGCCGAAATCGACTGGCGGCTACGCTGTGGAGCCAGAGTATTTGTCTCGGTGCCCCAGCACGATATTGGAGCTGGGGAGCTAATGACCCAAGAGTTACAGCAGTCTTTGGGGATACCGGTGCAGTTGGTGCCGATCGAACAATTAGATGAAGTCTTAGCCCAAACCCATGCGGGCACAGTTGTTACCAGTCGCTATTTCATCAGCGCCGTAGAAGCAATCACCGCTAACCGCACTGTGCGCGTGTTGCCGGTAGATTTGCAAGATTATGGCAAAGAGTTGGCAGTGCTCAAAACGGTGCCCAAAAACAGCCATGTGGGTATTGTCAGTGTTAGCGATGGCATTTTGGCGATCGCCGAGGCCATTGTATACAGTATGCGCGGCGAGGAGATTTTGATTAATACTTGCCAGGTGGCCGACAGTTATAAGCTGAAAGCGATCGTGCGCAGCGCCCATTTAATTGTGAGCGATCGAGCAAGTCTGGCCAGGGTCAAAAAGGCGATCGAAGTGGCTAGTGATGATCTGATGCGCATTCCTAAGGTGGTAGAGAGCGAGAGCTATGTGGGAGAGCGATCGATCAGTTTGCTGAAGCGAGAACTGGGTCTTTTGTAGGCTACAATACCAGTCATTCTCAGCAAGTACGAAAAATGACTGAACAAGTAGCGAAATCTCCCCGTTTAGCCTCTCTAGATGTCTTTCGGGGCTTGACTGTGGCCATGATGATCTTTGTAAACATGGTGAGTTTGAATAGTCCGAAGGATTTAGCACCAGAGCAACTCAAGAGTCTGGGCATTTTTAAAGACTTTTATTCATGGATTGACCATGCAGAATGGCATAATAGCTGGAACTTGGCCGATTTTGCCTTTCCCTTTTTTCTGTACATTGTGGGCATGGCCATGGCGCTTTCTTTCGCCAAGTACACCATTAATAATCGACCCAGCACAGCAATTTATTGGAAGCTACTGCGACGGGCAGCCATGCTGTTTTTGGTCGGGCTGTTAATCAACGGCACCATTTACGCTTTTTGTGATATTTCTAGCAAAGGAATTTTTGATTTTCAGACCCTCAGATTCATGGGTATTTTGCAACGGATTGCTTTGTCCTATGCGATCGCTGCCGTGATTGTTCTACGGTTTCCGCCCAAGGTGCAGTGGGGAATTGCCGGGGGGATTTTGCTGATCTATTGGCTGCTATTGACTTTAGTCGCTGCCCCTGATGCTCCAGCAGGGACTTTTGGCACAGCGAAAGTAATGAACTATGTGGATTCACAGAAATTCAACTTTGCCTCTTTTGTCGATCGACAAATCATTCCTCCAGATCATTTTCATGCCAAAGGTAAAAATGGCTACGATCCGGAGGGCTTGTTCAGTACACTACCGGCGATCGTCAGTGTTTTGTTAGGATATTTTAATGGGATCTGGCTAAAGACTCGTCGCATGGTCAAATCTAGCAATAGCAGCTCGATGGCGATGTTTGCTTTGGGGGCGATCGTGGTTGGTGTGGTGTGGGGCAAATTCTTCCCAATCAATAAAGCGCTGTGGACTAGCTCTTATGTGCTGTTTATGGGCGGCTGGGCACTACTGGCATTTGCGCTCTGTTATGAATTAATTGATGTGCGTGGCTTCGGTCGCAAGCTCACTAAACCATTGGAATGGATGGGATTAAACCCATTGTTTGCTTTTGTCGGCTCGATTTTGATGATTAAGTTAATGCTGAAAAATAATATTAATGGCTGTGCTGGCACAATTGCTGATTTCAAGCCCATTACTATTTATGCATCTTCAGTAAAAGCCATGTTTGGCTGGGCAGGTGCTGGTCATGACACGGTACTATTTGCTCTAGCCACTGTAATACTTTGGTCATTTTTATGTTACATCATGTATCGGATGCGCTGGTTTATTAAGCTATAGTATACTTAGCTAGTTCGGTGAAAATTAAAAACTTTCAGCGGTAAGCAGGTTTAGCAAATTTTAGCTTTGCGTAAATTATCACAAGGAATCAAACATTAGTGATCTAATCTCTTGAGCTAGTTTTTCTAAACTAAATCAACCAATCTAAAAATACAGTGTGTTCAATCTACCGTGGAGGTTCGCAATCATGCCATATAGTAGTTTCACATTGGAAGAAGTTAAGGAAAAATTTACATTGCAGCTTCAAGCCATCAAGTTTTTTCCTGAATTGTCACCGATTCCTCCCAGTAAATGGCTAGAGCAAACACTAGTCATGGCTTTACCCCTAGCCCAAACAACCGGTTCAGAAAAAGCTCGATCAGAATTTATTATTGCGCCAATTCTGCTGGAAATAAGAAGCCTAACCAACAATTCTATCAGCATATTTTCTGGTGAAGAGTTTACCGTTGATCGAGAGTTAGGACTAAGCGGAATCTGTGATTTCTTAATTAGTCAAACCACCACCCAATTCATGATTAATGCGCCTATCCTTGCCTTAGTTGAAGCCAAAAAAGGCATTCTAAGAGATGGCTGGGGTCAATGTATAGCTGAAATGGTTGCTGCAAAGAAATTCAATGACAACCGAGGAAAATCTGTTAAGTACATCTATGGTATTGTTACCAGTGGCTCACTGTGGCATTTCTTTCAGATGCAAGAAGATATAGTTTTAATCGATCCAAATGAATATTCATTGCTACCGACCGATCAACTTTTAGCTGCTCTTAAGTGGATGGTTAGTAACGAAAACAATTAAATCTTATAAGTATAATAACTATGAATTAATCCGGTCAGCTATATAAATTAATTTCACTATTAAAATATTTTTGTCATACGCTTCTGAAGATGAACAGCTTGCGGAGCAATTAATTAGATATCTAGACCTATCACAAGAAAAAATTATAACCTGGAGTCCAGCTATTCAAAAAGCAGACAATACGTACTTTCGGCCAAGGTTGCACTTCAGATTTGAATAGACGAGATTTCTAACGGAGGCAAGAATCGATCGAGAGCTGTAAATCGGGGAATATGGCTGACTGGATTGTTTCACCAATTGCCAATCAGGCTAGAATAGTAAAAAGTACCCAGGAGGTGTGTAGATGAGCATTACACTCAAACCAGAACAAGAGCATTTGATTCAACAGCAATTGGCTCTAGGTCGATTTCAATCAGTTGACGAAGTTCTTGAACGAGCTTTGCGGCTGTTGGACGAACAATATCAAGAGGATGAAATGTGGATTCAGGATGTACGGGTTAAGGTTGATGAGGCCAAAACTGAAGCGGAGAGAGGTGGTGTGCTGCCATTGGAAACAGTGATAACTAATTTGCAGGAAAAGTTTCGTCGGGCCAGGAACAATCAAGCATGAATCGCTGTGTCATTACCCTGCAAGCTAGCCGAGATCTCAATGAGATTTCTGAGTACTTTGTCAGTCGTAATATTGAATCTGGGGAGCGATTGTTGCAATTATTCAACGAAAAATGTACGAAGTTAATGCAATTCCCGAACATGGGCAAGAGTTACGCTTATATTCGGTCATGGCTACGTGGAGTACCATTGCAAAGCTACATAATTTTTTACGAAGTCATGGGCAATGATGTTGTAGTTTTGCGTGTTGTGAGTGGTCGTCAAAATTTGATAACATTATTTGATGAGGAAGTTTGAGTGAGCTAGGATGTTCTACGATAAATAAGAATCTTGCTAGCCGTGCAGTCACTAAATTTTGGAAATAGTCACCATTCCCATTCTTAAAGATAATTACGCTTTTGTACTAGTCGATCAATCTCGCCACGAAGCCACCGTATTTGATCCAGGTGACAGCGCCCCAGTAATAGCATGGTTAGCCAAAAATGACCTAGAACTAGTCAACATCTGGATCACCCATCATCACCGCGATCATATTGGAGGGATAGAAGATCTATTGCGGCGCTTCCCCAGCGCGATCGTCTCTGGTGGTGCCAACGATCGAGGACGCATCCCCAAACAACACAAATATCTCAACGAAGGCGATCGAGTAACCTTTGCCGATCGAACCGCTCAAGTATTTTTTATCCCTGGCCACACTCTTGGGCACATCGCCTATTATTTTCCACCAACAGAAAATAATCCCGGTGAACTTTTTTGTGGTGATACGATCTTTGGTGGTGGCTGTGGGCGATTATTTGAAGGTACACCGGCTCAGATGTTGGAGTCGATCGACCGGCTGCGCCAACTCCCCGATGCCACCAGAATGTGGTGCAGTCACGAATATACTCTGAATAACCTGCGGTTTGCACTGACCATCGAACCATGTAATATTGACCTACAAAATCGGTATCATAAAGCAGGCATCGATAGCTGCGCTTGCGCCAAAGGCGATCAAGCCAACTCTAAACCAACAATTCCCTCAACTATTGGTTTAGAGCGACAGACCAACCCTTTTTTACGTTGGGATATCCCGGCTGTGAGATTAGCCGTCACCAGTAACAACTCAGTAGAAACCTTTGCTAGACTACGCGGACGCAAGGAGCAATTTTAATGCCATCAACAACTAAGCGGCCAACAGCTTTAAAACCCAAAAAGCGGCTTTCGATCTCCAAGCTGCGCAACCTCATGCCAGTTCTCAACCCCACCGGGGCAGAATGGCCAGGGCCAGCCAAAATGCTGTGGTGGCTGACGTTTATTTGGCTGACTATTGGTTCGATCGTGCTGTTTTCGGCTTCTTATTACCATGGCCGCGAAGAAAAAGGTGACGGGCTGTATTACATCAGTCGGCAAGGCATCTACACAGTCATCGGCTTAGCAATTTTTGGTTGGTTGGTGAAAACCCCCATTCAAAAAATCATGCAAGTCACCCCCGGATTTCTCTGGGCAATTCTAGCACTGGTCTGGGCGACCAAATTACCCGGATTAGGGCGCGAAACTTTAGGAGCCAGTCGTTGGATTGGTATCGGGCCAATTCAGCTCCAGCCCTCCGAACTCATTAAGCCTTTTTTGGTTCTGCACTCAGCATGGCTGTTTGGTCAGTGGCGCAAGCACTCTATCCGCATTAAGGGCTGGGGCTTAGGAATTTTTGCAATGGTGCTGTTAGGAATTTTACTTCAACCCAATCTCAGTACTACGGCGCTCTGTGGCATGACCTTGTGGCTGGTTGCCTGTACAGCCGGAATTGCCATGCCCTATTTACTCAGCACCGCTGGTATTGGAGTCATGGTGGCTATTTTGAGCATTGCTTTCAAAGAATATCAACGCAAGCGAATGATGTCGTTTATGAATCCTTGGGCAGATCCTCAGGGTGATGGTTTTCAGTTAATTCAAAGTTTGCTAGCCGTGGGTTCGGGGGGGCTTTGGGGCAATGGTTATGGGTTTTCTCAGCAAAAACTAGCTTACCTGCCCATTCAAGATACCGATTTTATCTTTGCGGTATTTGCCGAAGAGTTTGGTTACGCTGGCTCGATCGTGATAATTGTGATGATTATTGCCTATGCCACTATTAGCTTGAATATTGCCTATCGCGCGAAAAATATGGTACACCGGTTAATAGCGGTAGGAGCTATGACTTTTATTGTATTGCAGTCAATTTTAAATATTGGGGTCGCCACCGGCGCATTGCCTACCACCGGTTTACCATTTCCGATGTTCAGCTATGGTGGTAGCTCACTAATTGCCTCGTTGGTAATGTCGGCGTTGCTCATCCGAGTTTCCCGCGAAAGCAGCGAAGAAAAAGTGGTGCCCTTTGGCTCCGCCCGTACCAAAGATGACCCAGACTCTACCGAACAGCCCTCTTTCACCTCTTAAATTTGCCGCCTCATGCCAGAACAGATTACGCTTCAACTTTATTATCTTGAACAATTTGCTAATCAGCTAGTTAGCACCCAGTTAGCCCACATTACTCCTACATCTATTGGCTTGGTGTTTTTGGCTGGCCTATTGACTAGCTTGACTCCCTGCACCCTCTCCATGCTACCCATTACCGTGGGCTATATCGGCGGCCAACATCAACAAAGCAAATGGCAGGCTGCCACCCGATCGACTTTCTTCTGCCTAGGTTTAGCAACCACTTTGGCTGGGTTAGGTGTCGCCGCAGCCAGTTTGGGAAAAATCTACGGCCAAGTGGGCTGGGGACTGCCAATCATTGTCAGTCTGATTGCGATCGTCATGGGTTTAAATCTCTTAGAAGTCATCCAACTCCGCTTGCCCAACTGGGGCGGCACCGGTTGGATCGGCAAAGACTGGCCAGACGGATTACGGGCTTATTTACTGGGTCTGACCTTCGGTTTAGTGGCTTCACCATGCAGTACTCCGGTGCTAGCAACCCTGTTGGCCTGGGTGGCCAGTACCCAAAATATTGGTCTGGGAGCCTTGCTGCTGTTGGCCTACACGATCGGCTATGTAGCTCCCCTGGTAATTGCTGGGACTTTTACCGCCAGCATCAAAAATCTGCTTAGCCTGCGTCAGTGGTCAGCTTGGATTACACCAGCCAGTGGTTTTTTGCTATTGGGGTTTGGAGTGTTTTCACTATTAACCCGAATTCCTACTTAGCCAAAAGCAGTCGATCTGCCAAAGATCGACTGCTTTTCCTTAACCAAGCCTAAGGCCGTTGCTCTGGAGGACAGATACTCTCAGGACAAACAACCGTAATGCGCTTAATCCGTCCACTATTGCCATATTTATTCGTAATAAAGCCCTGCTGCTCCTTACTTTGTTTAGCAGGATAAATTCCAGCGCGGCCATTGCCTTCACCACCGCTGGTGAAAAAGAGTAGTTCTCCGGGTTGACGTGCAAATATGGCTATTTCTGCCACGCTAGACTTCGGGTCATAACCCAATCGGGCTTCCCCATATACGTCGGCAGCCTTTTTGATCGACATCCCAGGAGCTATCCCCTCAGGAGTTTTATAAATGGGGTTATCGGTAACTAAGATCTTGATTTGGTCATTATCAGTAACCTTTTGCTTTTTGGGATAAGGAATATAGAACTGTACCTTGCCCTGTTGTTTAACAGCTACAGCGTTGTAGCCAGGAGTAAAGTCAGTTTGAGTTTCAAACCGAGCGGAGTTTTTTAAGTTTTTCTTTAATTCGGCCAAAGTCATCCCGACTTTAGCAGCACCAATCCCACCGTCGGCGATCGTCTGGGGTGAAACAGATTTTTTCGGATTAATGGCAGTACGAGACGGATCTAAAGACGGATCTGTCCCCTTGGCTCCTTTGCCATTTTTGACTCTAGGATCTTGGCCATTTTCATTCAGAATGCCTGGATTACCATTGAAAGACCCAATGGAGTTTTGGTCTGGTGAAGCATTGGCAGGCTTAGAACCGGGCACCTTGACCGACTTGGTCTTCTCTCCGCCAGTATTGGATGTAGCGACTCCTCCCGGAGGAAGCTGATTGAGTCCAGGATTTATCGGTACATTACCCGCCACTATTGTGGTAGGCGGCACCGGAGGGATCGCTGAATTACCGGCTGTGGCCGGATTAGTGGGCATCTGCGATGGAGGTGGCGAGCCATTGCTAGTAGGGCCAGGGGTTTCCGAGCCAGGTGCTCCACTGGCGATCGGAGCATTTAGATCAGATGATTCACTGGCAACCGGCGTAGGGGTTGCAGAAGGCTTGGGTTTGGCACCAGTCAACGTGTCACAACTCGTGAGCAAAAATAACGTAGCCAGCAAAATTAGTTTTTTCATAAAATCTCTAGATTTGACCACCACTCAAATTTGCTAAAATCTCAATCTTTGTCTTTACAAAAATTAGATTAGCTTAGATTTACTTAAAAATTCTCTCTAGATTACCTTAAATTCTCTCAAGGCGGGCAAAAAGTTGTTTTGTTCATGACTAGCTCCGCTGAGCTTGATCAGAGCAAATCGTTGGAGAGTGGTGAGTTTTCGCCATTGTAACAAAGAGAAAATTATGTCAGCGGCACTGATTTTTTCAGCCAGCACAATAGGGATCTCTGTCTCATTCAGCCAGGGTGGCTGAGATGGGATGGTTAATAAGGTCGCTTCCTCACCGCTGCGCTCTTGGATTAACCTCACCAATAATTCCTTGTATTGATCGACCTCCATCGCAGTCTGAGGATCAAAATCAACCAGCTCAGCTCGATCGGCCAAAGTAAACAAATTCCACTGGTGCAGCTTCAGCTTCACCCCACAGGTATCCAGCCGATAGCGCACCTGCATGGGGATACAGCGCAAAGAATCCACAAAATCGGTTTCAAACTGAAAAAAATCTGCCATCTTAAAAAATATCCTTTAGCCTTTGATACCAGTACCCGCGATCGCCCGCATAAACTGGCGTTGACCGACTATAAACAGTAGCACCACCGGAGCCGTCGCAATTCCGATCGCCGCCATCAACAGCGGCCAGTTATTGGTATATTGCTCCTGAAATTCAGTCAGAGTAAGCTGTACCGTGCGTAACTCTGGCCGGGTAGTGAAGACCAACGGCTTAAACAAATCATTCCACTCCCCAATAAAAGTAAACAAAAACAGCGCCGTCAAAGCCGGTCGGCACAGCGGCAGCAAAATCTTCCACAAAATCTGCCAGCGAGTCGCCCCATCCAAAGCCGCTGCCGCCTCTAGCTCAGGAGGAATCGTCAAAAAATGTTGGCGCAGCAGCAAAATACCAAAACCGTTAGCAGCACTGGGCAAAATCAGCGCCCCATAAGTATTCAGCAAATGTCCCCACTTCAGCACCAAAAAAATCGGAATCACCAGCACCTGAAACGGAATCACCAGCGTAGCAATCAAAAACAGCAGTAGAGTCTGACGACCAGGAAAGCTCAAGCGCGCCAAAGCATAGCCCGCCAAAGCCGAAGTCATAATCTGCAAAGCAGTCACGGTTAGCGCCACCCCTGCCGAATTAGCAAAGGCTCTGATGAAATGGCCTTGCTCCCAAGCCGATCGATAGTTAGCCAATGTCCACACCTGCGGCCAATGCCAGCCGGTGCTGACTGTTTCGGCAGTGGTGAAAGAGGTAACAAGAACAATCGCCACCGGCAGCAGCATAATGGCGGCACCGATGCTCAATAGAGTCAAGATCAGCAGATTGTTAGATTGACGCATAGATTTTCAGAATTTGCTGTATGTTGGGCAGAAAAGAGAGGCATTAACTCTAAGCATTGTCGATTTGATTCAGATGTTGGGACTAGAACATGAAGAAATGTCTCGAATCAGTGCTAAGTTTAATAGACGACCGATCGCACCGCGACTACTGTGGAGTCTGAACTTTTCATCCAGCGCGACACCTCGGCATCAAATCACAGCAGCCTAAGGAGAAACACCACCCATGTTGCAGACGGCAACCATCGCAGAAGAACTTGACTTTCATAGTGAAGCTTACAAAGACGCATACAGTCGAATCAACGCCATTGTTATTGAGGGCGAAGATGAAGCTCACGACAACTATGTTAGGTTGTCTGGCATGTTGCCCCAAAGCCAAGAAGAGCTGATTAAGCTCTCTAAAATGGAATTAAAACACAAAAAAGGCTTTGAAGCCTGTGCTAAAAACCTGAGCGTCACAGCCGATCTACCCTTCGCCAAAGAATTCTTCTCGCCCCTACATCAAAATTTTCAAGTGGCCGCTGCTGCTGACCAGACCGTGACTTGCTTACTGATTCAGTCTTTAATCATTGAATGCTTTGCGATCGCTGCGTATAATATCTACATTCCAGTAGCTGATGCTTTTGCCCGCAAAATTACCGAAGGCGTGGTGAAGGACGAATACCTGCACCTAAACTTTGGTGAACAGTGGCTAAATGCTAACTTTGCTGCTGCTAAAGCCGAGCTACAAGAAGCCAACAAACAAAACCTGCCGATCGTCTGGAAAATGCTCAACCAGGTAGCCGCTGATGCCAAGGTCTTGGGCATGGAAAAAGAAGCCTTAATTGAAGACTTTATGATTGCTTACGGTGAAGCCCTCAGCAACATCGGTTTCAGTACCGGTGAAATCATGCGGATGTCTGCCTATGGCTTGGTCGGAGCTTAGTGCTCCAATTTGATCGATCTCTCCACTCATAAAGTACATTGCCCATGTTCGGTCTCATCGGTCATCTCACTAGCTTAGAACACGCTAAAACCGTCGCCAAAGACTTAGGGTATCCAGAATATGCCGACCAGGGGCTAGATTTTTGGTGCAGCGCCCCGCCTCAAACCGTCGATACCATTACTGTCACCAGTGCTACTGGCCAAGTAATCGAAGGCTATTACGTAGAATCTTGCTTTTTGCCCGAAATGCTGGCTACCCGTCGCATCAAGGCCGCGATTCGCAAAATCCTCAACGCTATGGCACATGCCCAGAAACAGGGAATCCACATCACGGCTTTGGGTGGATTTTCCTCAATTATTTTTGAAGAATTTGATCTGAGCAAAAATCGCCAGGTACGCAACGTCGAGCTAGACTTTGAGCGTTTTACCACCGGCAACACCCACACCGCCTACATTATCTGTCAACAGGTAGAACAGGGTGCCCAGCAGTTGGGCATCGATTTACACAAATCCAAAGTGGCTGTAATTGGAGCTACCGGCGATATTGGTAGCGCGGTCTGTCGGTGGTTGCAAGCTAAGACCAATGTGTCTGAATTATTGCTGGTAGCCAGAAACCAAGAAAGACTGCAAAACCTCCAAGCAGAATTGGGTGGCGGTCAAATTATGGAAATGACCGAGGCTTTAGCTGAAGCCGACGTGGTGGTATGGGTAGCCAGTATGCCCAAAGGGATGGAGATCGAAGCCAGCAAGCTGAAGCAGCCCTGCCTGTTAATTGATGGCGGCTATCCGAAAAACTTGGGCAGCAAAGTATCTCACCCTAACATCCATGTCATGAACGGCGGTATCGTAGAGCATTCCTTAGATATTGACTGGAAAATCATGAGCATTGTAAGTATGGATGTGCCTGCACGTCAGCTCTTTGCTTGCTTTGCCGAATCGATGATTTTAGAGTTTGAAAAGTGGCATACTAACTTTTCTTGGGGCCGGAATCAAATCACCGTAGACAAGATGGAGCAAATTGGCCAAGCCTCCCTCAAGCACGGTTTTCGGCCTTTGCTCTCGTTGGTTAGTGGCTAATTAATCTTCTTGTTTCTCCCCGCATTATGGTAGCCGATCGCAAGCCTTTACTTTTAGATTTTGAAAAGCCGCTGTTTGACCTCCAGCAGCGGATTCAGCAGATTCGTGAACTAGCTGAAGAAAATAACGTCGATGTTTCTAGCCAAATCGAACAGTTGGAAGCCAAATACGTGCAGCTCCAAGAAGAAATCTTCACCAACCTCTCGCCCTCCCAGCGCTTACAGCTCGCCCGCCATCCGCGCAGGCCGAGCACGCTGGATTATATCCAGGCGATCTCCGACGAATGGGTAGAACTCCATGGCGATCGAGGTGGCAGAGACGACCCGGCTCTCATCGGTGGGGTGGCTCGATTGAATGGACGACCGGTGGTAATGCTGGGACATCAAAAAGGCCGCGATACCAAAGATAACGTGGCACGAAACTTTGGGATGCCCTTCCCCAGTGGTTATCGCAAGGCCATGCGCTTGATGGAACATGCCGATCGGTTTAATATGCCGATTTTGACTTTTATTGATACTCCTGGTGCCTGGGCCGGTTTAGAAGCCGAAGAATTAGGTCAGGGTGAGGCGATCGCCCATAATCTGCGCGAAATGTTTACGCTCTCGGTGCCAATTATTTGCACGGTCATTGGGGAAGGTGGCTCTGGCGGCGCTTTGGGTATTGGCGTAGGCGATCGGCTATTAATGCTAGAGCATTCGGTCTACACCGTAGCGACCCCCGAAGCCTGCGCTGCAATTTTGTGGAAAGATGCTAAGAAAGCCCCGCAAGCTGCCGAGGCTCTCAGAATCACCGCCCAAGATCTACAAGGATTGGGGATTTTAGATGAAATTTTGCCGGAGCCTTGGGGTGGTGCCCATGCTAACTCGGTGAAAGCCGCCGAGATTCTGCGCTCGGCTTTGATTGCTAATTTACAAGAGCTGGAAAAGCTGGAAAGTGGTGAACTACAAGAGCTGCGTTACCAAAAATTTCGTCGGATGGGCAAGTTCTTAGGTGAAGAGCCTAACTAAGCGTGTTATCATAACTATGCTTAACAAAATTTAACAATCAAGTAAGCGAGGATATTTTCAATAATCCTCGTCTGCCCCCCTTCATGGCGAATAAAACAGCGTTAATTACCGGCGCAAGCAGTGGCATTGGCAAGGCTGTTGCTCTGTCCTTTGCCAATGCTGGCATCGATTTAGTATTGGTTGGTCGATCAATCGATCGACTACAGCCCGTAGCTGATGCAGCTACACGGCTGGGTGTTAAAGCTCGTAGCTACGAGCTAGACCTGGGTGATTTGGCAGCGGTGCGCCCCAGCATTGAAAAAATTGCCGGTCAGCTAGAGTCTCTAGACATCTTGGTGAACAATGCAGGCACTGCCTACACCAATCACTTAATGGATACACCCCTCACCGACTGGCAGCGCATCATCGATCTCAATCTTTCTAGCGTGTTGCAGGTAATTCAAGGATCGCTACCCCTGATGCGCCAGCAAAAATCTGGAACGATTGTTAACCTGATCTCGGTAGCTGGGCAACAGGCTTTTCCAAATTGGGGAGCTTATTGTGTCAGTAAATTTGGTTTGGTAGCGCTATCTAAGGCGCTGGCTGCCGAAGAGCGAGCCAATGGCATTCGGGTTACTGCACTGTATCCTGGTTCGGTGAACACAGCGCTGTGGGATCGAGACGGTGTCGATGCAGATTTTGATCGATCGACCATGCTCGATGCTGATACGGTAGCAGCAGCAGTGCTCTATGCCGCCACGGCCCCGGCGATCGCCTGTGTAGAAGAACTCACCATCATGCCTAGTGCAGGTGTTTTTTAAGCACTACAATCTCTGTCAAATTCTCTGTTCCAATCTCTGACAATCTCACTACTAATCTTTATCTATTTTCCATGACTACACCGAACGTAAGACCCGATCGTAACACCACCGCTACTGGCGAGCCAGCAAAAGTGAAACATGCCGAAGAAAACCTAGAAGCCATGATGTCGGCAGTAAAGACCATTATTGAAGGCGTAGGTGAAGACCCCGATCGGGAGGGCTTGTTAAAAACTCCGAAGCGGGTAGCAGAAGCAATGCGCTTTTTGACTAGTGGCTATAATCAGTCGCTAGATGACATCATTAATGGCGCTATTTTTGATGAAGGCCACAATGAGATGGTGCTGGTGCGAGATATTACCTTCTTTAGTCTTTGCGAGCACCACATGTTGCCGTTTATGGGTCGTGCCCATGTAGCTTATATTCCCAACCAAAAGGTGGTGGGTTTGAGCAAGCTAGCCCGGATTGTAGAGATGTATTCTCGCCGGTTGCAAGTGCAGGAGCGTTTGACTCGTCAGGTGGCAGAGGCTTTAGATAAGGTGTTAGAACCTCGCGGGGTCGCGGTGGTGATGGAGGCTTCGCACATGTGTATGGTGATGCGTGGGGTGCAGAAGCCCGGTTCTTGGACGGTGACTAGTGCGATGGTTGGTGCGTTCCAAGATGACCAAAAAACTCGTGAAGAGTTCTTAAATCTCATTCGCCATCAGCCTGCTTTCTTCGCTTAATCGATTTTTTGCTACAATGCTCTCTGAATCTTGTTTCAGGGAGCATTTGTTTTATGATAGATGACCGTAGGTTTCGAGAACAGTATGAGAAAACTGGAGACTTGATGGATCTCATGCGTGATCATGATTTTTTACGGGAAATGGTTCAAGCCGAAGATGAATGTATGGGGATGATCGGTGCAGGCTTCCCAGCTTATTCCTACGATTCTCAGCCGGTTGACCCCGAAAAACTACGTTTAGCTATGCAAAAAGTCCGATTGAAATCAATTCTTTTTACCGAATTGAAAAGCTTGATCGGTTCTGCTGATCTAGGGGCGGAAATGGAAGAAGCTGCTATTTTGGAGGGCAGAATGCGTATTCGACAGCAGTTGAAACAGTTAACTGCTGAACAGCAATCATTTTTTAATGCGTTGGTGGAAGAAGATTCATTGAATTTAGAACACAAACCCTTGCGATCGCAGGCAAAGGCAAAAGTATACTCACTACTTTCACCTAATGATTGGAGCGCGATTTTAGAAGCAGCAACCAATGCATTACAAAATCAATGGGTAGAATGTATGGAATCTGCAAAGTCCGCTTAAGTTAGCAGTGATCTTGTAGGGTGGGCACTGCCCACCATTTGGATTTCAGGCGTTAGCTGACTTCAGAGGATTTGTATCTATCCATCTACATTATTAATTTAGATAACTAAACTTGTTCTAAAATATTTCGAGTGGTGTAGACTTTATGAGTAATAGATAAGTATTGATATTTGGGAATGGGAGAATCGATCGTGGATAAAATAGCACAAAATCAGAACTTAGTACACATCAGCAGAATCCAAGTCCCAGACTTTCGTGCATTAAAGAATATAGATATCGCATTTGAGACAGATTTAACACCCAGGGTAAACGCATCGATTTAAACACTGTTCAAGCAGATTAATGCTTTGAGTCGTAGAATAATGTGAACACTCTTTCCTCACTCATGACATCTCCC
>JAYSRP010000250.1:0-12288 GCA_043721015.1 Synechococcales cyanobacterium
TTAGATTTGTTGAGTAAATAATAAACAATGCCACCCTGGCCAGTGCTGCGCATTTTCAAGGCGGTGATCTCTGTCCAAGGCAGTGACCAGCTCTTGACCAAGAATGCCGGAAACCAGCGCGGATACTCTACCCGAATTGCGGCATCATCTACAGTGACCCTTTGACTAAGAGCACCCTGAAGCGCAATCATACCAAATAGCATTCCGGCACTCATCCACCAAGGCGAAGCCCCGCCAGTTTTGTGGGCGAGGAAAGGCAAGGGTAGCAACAAGGCTACATAGAAAAGGCTGAGGGTGCCTCGGATGATCGGTGAAATGTAAAAGGTTTCAGGTTTCAAATGTGTGGCATTCATACAGGGCAATATCTGGACAGATGTTAGCTAGTTTAACGAATGCTTAAACTCCAGACAACCTGCTATGGCGCAAAAGCTACCCGAAAACCAATGTAGGCATCGGAATCACCAGGGTTAGCTCTGCCCCGGTAAGCCGATCGGCAAGCGCTAGGATTCACAAACCAAGAACCGCTACGTAATACTCGACTAGTACTACCTGTCCAAGCACTGCCATCGATCGGGGCACCACTGTAGTTATTATGCCAGCTATCAGCGCACCATTCCCACACGTTACCGTGCATGTCACACAAACCAAAAGCATTGGGCAGAAAGTCACCTACAGGTCTTGCTCTACTTCGATATTCACCCTGAATACCTGAGCCATAAGTCAGCTTGCCATTGTAGTTTGCCAGCTTGGTGCTGATGGTTTCACCAAAACAGAAGGGCGTGGTGGTTCTGGCTCTACAAGCATACTCCCACTCTGCTTCGGTCGGCAGTCGATAGCTCTTTTGGGTATATGCAGTCAGTCTCTGGCAGAATAATTGAGCATCATGCCAATCCACATTTTCGACCGGCAACCGATCGCCTTTACACTGGGAAGGATTGTTATCCATAATCACTACATACTGTTCTTGAGTAATAGGATATCTGCCCAAATAAAATCTGGGTACTTTTACTAAATGCTGCGGCCTTTCGTTCTCTCGACTGGTATGTTCGGAGCTGGGCGCACCCATCAAAAACTCGCCCCCAGGGATTTTGACCATTTCTAACTGGATTTTATTTCCCAAGTCTTCAATTAGTCGATCGGCCTGCCCTGATTTTGTGGTAATTTGCCAATCATTAACTTTTTTGGTGTGGCTTTCTTCTACTTCTTTGCTACCTACTCCCCACCAATTAGGCTTTAGGACTTTTTTGGTCTCTGTTACTTGGCGACTACCTTTGATTAAATAAACTGTCTCAAACGAAAACTTTTCTCGTTGATCTTTGTTGTAAGCAGCATTGATCGTGGGTGGTACATAGCTGGGCTGAAGCTTCGCAGCCACTGGCTGTGCCCGGTTGTCTAGTGCCGCCAACATTTCGGCTGCCGATTGATACCTACGACCAACTGCATTCACGATCGATTTGTCCAAAACTTTGCCCAACAACCCATCTACCCGATTATTTAATAAATAATCCCGCCAAACCCAATCATCTTGGCTGGTATCAAACAAATCGAAGGGTGAAATCGCTGTCAGTAAATGAATGCAAGTTACTCCCAAACTATAAATGTCGCTAGCAAAAGCTGGTTTACCCCGAGTTTGCTCTGGGGCGGCAAATTCTGGGCTACCAATGGTTGTACCGGTTTTGGCTAACATAGTTTGAGTCGCCTGTTTCGCAGCACCAAAATCCACCAAAATTAGTGTTTGATCTTGTCTGCGCCGAATAATATTGGCTGGCTTGATATCTCGATGAATCACTGGCCTAGATTGGTTGTGCAGAAAATCCAAGACAGGCAACAAAGATTCCAATAATTCTCTGATTTGCTGCTGACTAAATGCACCCTCGGCAGCTAGTTCCTGCTCCAGATCTTGACCATCAATATATTGCTGTACCAAATAGGGTTGACCGTCCACATCAAAGTAGGCCAGTAGCTCGGGGATTTGGGGATGACTGCCTAAAGATTGCAGATGTTTGGCTTCTTCATAAAATAGCTTTAAGGCCATCTGCTGATGCTTGGGATTATCGCTACTATAGGCAAATTGTTTGATCACACACAGCGGCTGTCCTGGTCGATCTTCATCAATGGCCTTAAAAGTTTTACCAAAACCACCCTGCCCTAATAATTTTTGGGCACGATACCGATTCTTCAGCCGCAACGATGCTCCACAAGCCATGCAGTCCTGAGCATTCTTATTATTTTTTGCTGGATCAGAGCAGCTTGGATTGATGCAGTAGCTCATTGAATAAAGTGTTGTGGGCGATCAGCTAGGTTCTATTAGTATGCCCGGTTACAATCTCACAATCCCACAACCTACTGATTCCAACAGGTGAGCAAGCACAATCCATGGCATAGCCCACTACACATCATCAAATGCTGTTGGCTGAGACTCCGCAACTTTTAGTATGTTAATTGGTTTCAGAATCAACGATAATAAATGGCTTTAGTAGTGGAAGCTTTGTTTTGCCGATGCCACATTTGAGTTTAGTCAGGAAATTAAAGTCTTGTAGATTATTGACCTGACGGTATTCCATAATTGCTCTAGCAGTTAATAGTGGCTCAATTTTACTAAATCCTTTTTCTTGAGTTTTAATGAATTCAAAGAAGCTAATAAGTTCTTTCTCAATTGCTATTTTTAGATTGATCCGAACAACTTCTCCTGTTTCTACTCGAAGCTGCTTCTCCATATCATCATTGACAATGATGCACCATGCGAAATCTAGCT
The DNA here is from genome assembly GCA_043721015.1 of Synechococcales cyanobacterium. Lineage (GTDB taxonomy): Bacteria > Cyanobacteriota > Cyanobacteriia > Cyanobacteriales > Chamaesiphonaceae > JAAFHZ01. Next base: position 2,756 of record JAYSRP010000250.1, read on the forward strand.
TGGCTTGGCGTGCAGCCGCAATAATATGAGCATTAAGTACAACTTTATACTTGTCTTCTCCAGTAGCACTAACGACTACTGGCATAACATTTCGACCTGTTCGCTTAAGTTCATCTGCGATTGCTGAAATAATCATTGGCGAAACATCACTTTCGCCTTTAATAAATTTACAGGGAAGCCGAAGAATTTGTCCTAGTGGGTTGTCGATCGAAGAATCTTTGGTTATTAATAACATACTTTATTATACTTATTTAGCTATGAAGTTATGAGATAGAAAGACTTCTGCTGTTAGCTCGTCATAAAGTTTAGATATGGGCGAACTTCGCCAGCAAACCACAGGAGTCTGACGTAGGCTGGCTATTTCTGTTTGTGCATATTGCCTTAGTCGAGTTGTGTATTGAATACCAGCAAAATTTTGAGTTACCTCCTTTGCAAGCTCTTTTTCAGCCACGCTGTTTTCTGCAATATTCCAATTACTACGAACAATCCCCAAACTCAATGGTCCATTGATTAGTTGATGCTCTAAACGAGATTGATAGATTTTGGGAAGGATTTCCTGATGAATTTTTAATGCATGGCGAATAGCTTTACTGCCATCAACTGGCACCAGAACTAAATTACATCCATATAGCATACACTGAGCTAGTTTATCTAATGCCGGAGATGCGTCAATAAATATATAGTCATATTCTGGCTTCAGTAATTCAATAATACCAATAAAAGATATGATTTGATTGATCTCAGTACTATTGCGAAAACTATCTAATGCCTCTTTGCTTGTGGATAGGAGAGAAAGTGAGAAGTCATTAAAATTTCTTTGTTTAACTTCACCTTTTAGAATTGCTTGGGCAGCATCATGCTCTTTTAAATTAATCTTCTGAGAAACTGGAGTTAAAAAATCAGGAAAGTTTTCCGACTTAAATCCTAATCCATGAGTCAAATCACCCTGTGGATCTAAATCGATCAACAAAACGCTCTTACCATGCAAAGCGAGAGTCGCTGCAATATTAATCGTGTTGGTCGTTTTAGCTACACCACCCTTCATATTCCAGATACCAGTAACTATAGCAGTGGGCTTTTCTATCAAGCATTTTTTTAACTGCTTGAGTAACTTGGGTAAGCTGGTTTTCGTGACTTTTTGAATTGGGGTGAGCGGAAAAACTAATCCATCAACACGTCTCCATAGTTGAAAAAAATCTCCGTTAAAAACTAAGCCATAAGGAGCGAGACATTCCGGTCTGACTTTACCGATTTCTAGATATTGACGAATACCATTATTGCTAGTTGACGAATTAAAACCAACTGCTTCTCGATAAAGATTATGTTTTTCACACTGCTCTGCAAATTCTTTATCAGGAATTGAACCAAGCTCAGCAACTCGTCTTTTTATTTCGATGGCTAATACCGGAGACTCCTGAAGATCTCGATAAATTAGATAGTCTGGCTTCAAACTAATTCCAGAACCTATATTTGGTGAGCTTTTAATGTTTTCAATCTTAATGCCCAATTTCTCGAACATGAAAGACATGAAATTGGCAGCTAAATCGGCTTCTGAGTAATTTTCTGTAATCAGACTCCATCGATCAACAACAGATTTATCCGCAGTAGAATTTCTCGATTGCTTTGTGGTGGTATCTACTAGGGCAGCATTCATAACTAAAATATCTCGGAAAAAGTTACTGTTCTCCGTGACTTCAGCATTAGCATAAATCTCACGGCATGAATATTTATCAGATCGATGTAATAATCGCGCTTACATCTAGTATTCCCATCTAAGTCAGATATTGATACAGGGGCAAAAAAAATTACTCTTCATAGTGATAACGAGCTTGGAGAAAAACAATGCGATTTTGGTCAACTTGGTAGACTAGGCGATGCTCAAGGTCTATTCGCCTTGACCAAGTGTTAGCTTCAAGAACGTATTTTAATGGCTCTGGTTTACCCAAACCGTTAAAGGGATCACCATCGAGAATATCAGCCACCAAATCCATAATGCGATCGGCTTTTTTTGGTTCTTGTCGATACCACCAGCGCAGATCAGCTTTAAAATCTGGGCTGAAAACCGGGAAGAAGCAAGCCGGTGGATTTGGCTCAGTGTCTTTGACCCGTTTCTTACTGCGGCTCAATAGATAGCTCCTGCTTTAACTCATCAAGGGTTTGAGGCATCGCTGCGGCTGACTTTGCCCATTCCATCGATCGGAACAAACGCTTGGCATTGGCAGGGCTGCGCAGCAAATAAACAGACTCGAGCAAACTCGATAGCTCATCAGCGGCAATTAAGGCCACATCTGGCTGATTACGACGAGTTACAGTGATAATTTGCCGATCGTGCCCAACCAGATCGAGAACTTCGGCAAAGTGAGCGCGGGCATGAGAATAAGTAATCTCTGAACCAGACATAAACAAGCCGTAAAACGTACAATAATATTGTACATATTTGTTGATTCTATTGGGTAATCCATCCGAAAATGCCTTCTACGCTGTGACCACCCAAAAACTAGGGACGAGCAGACACCCTGTTTACCCATCCCCCAAATTCACCATTCGTAATCCCTAAGCCGGTCTGGTCATTACCCCATTCAGGAAGATGTCCGCTAGACCCTCAGCCATCTCCCGCATCTCTTGGTGGTTAGACTCAGGGCTGATGATCGTGTCGTGGCTGAAGCCCGCGATCACAAACATGCCTAAGAATACCTGAGCAACTATCTTGGCATTGAGAGGGCGATATACTCCTCGATCGATCGCCGTTTGAAAGAAAGCCTCAGCCACATCGGTCATTTTGGTGACTACTTCCTGCTGGATCTTTTCACGCAGGTCAGCATGGAACTGCACCTCCATAAAGCAAACCCGCATTACTTCGTAATTTTTGCCTAAGTGCAGCATTCTTTTATAAATAACCTGAGAAATTGCCTCGTAGCTGGCCATTTCACTCAATTCCATCAGCAGATCGGTGAGTAATTCTACCCAGCCCTGAGTAGCCACTTCCACCAAAATTGCTTTCTTATTTGTAAAATGTCTAAAAAGAGTTCCTTCGGCAATGCCAGCTTTTTCAGCTAGTTCCTTAGTCGTAGTGCCATCATAGCCCCGCTGCGCAAACAAGCTCCTAGCCGTTGATAAAATTTTGGAGCGAGTATCTTGTTCGGGCTTGATCTTTGTAAACATGTTTTTTCAGCCCTGTGATAACTGAGTTGCGTATTACTTTATATTCTGCGAGAGAACCGAAAAGATTGTGTCAAACTTTACACTAGTTAAAACTATAAATATGTAGATTTTTACAAGTTTCTTAACATGACTGCATTTTCATTCAAAAAAACAGCATCATATTCCTTGCTTTTACGCGGATTATGGCAAGGTTCAAAGGAGGGTAACAGAAGGTTAGTAATCATTGTGAGGTGAAGAAAGCCATCTCAGTACCTAATAAGTCCACCAAAAGCATGATTCCAAGCCAATCAACCGCAGCGAGTTTACCACCGGAGACACGCCAGAAGTAGAGAGCAGCACCCCCAGATTCTCAAACTCCGCAAATCTTTGCAGAGTCAGGGTAAGGAACTCTGGCTTTGGCAGGTGTCCTTGACCAAAAGTTAGAGGAGATTGCGATGAGATTTGATGTACCTTTGCAGAAAGTGCGTGATGTCTGCCTTTCGAATAGAAAACAGCCTACATCTAATGCCTCGACTGCGCAACTACTTTTTCCTGAACCACCGCTGTTTTATCCGCAGTGAGATTCCTGAACGGGTCGGCAACAGTCCAAAGCAGTTGATGACTGGAGAAGCTCATCCTCATTGGTTAGAGTTGTTGGGTTTTCAGCGTTTCCAAAGGGCTTAGCCACAATAGTCAATTCTCGTTCAGATCATCGTGGCAATGATGGTCTGATTTGTCATGTCCTGTTACCCTAAAACTGCCTTTTTTGAACCTTGCCGGAATTTAGCTGAGATGGTTTTGAGGCAGAATCGATCGACCCCACTAAATTTTGATTTTCAAGTTCGATCGACGAGCTGCAATTTTTTCCTGGAGCCAGTCTTGAAACAACTGCCACATAATCTGTTCCTGGAGCTGAGGAGTGAGCTGTGGCCTGATCACCTCCTCTACCAAAATTAAATGCACCTGTTTGCCAACTTCGATCGGCTTCAAAATCTGCGGCGGTTGAGCAGCAAATACGGCGGCGGAAACTTCGGGAGTCATTTTTTTGCGACTCACCGTTCCCAAGTAACCACCCTGACGCTGTACTTCCAAATCTTGACCATAGGTTCTGGCGGCATCGGCAAAGCTCATATCCCCTTCTTGGATGGCATAAAATAGCTCGATCGCCAGATTCTTGTCGGGTAAAATAAGCTCGTACATTACTGCTGAAGCATAGTTCAGGGTATTTTGATGAAAATAGGGCGCCGCTTTGCTGGCAAATAGACAGTGAGCTACTTTGGGAGCTAATAAATTAGTCGTAACTAGTTGTTCAAAATCATCTACCGACAACATTCGATCGGCCAGCCATTTCTGAGTGGCAGGAATAGTCTCTAGTTTATTGGTGGCGCGAAATTGATCGGCTCCGACTTGCAGTTCATCCCCAGAAATCTCTAGCTTTAATTCTGCGGCGGTATCTTCCAAAACTTGGCGCTGCAAAATGCCGTTAAGTAATTCGGGGATTTTACCGGTAATTTTAATTTGGTGTAGTAAATCTTGGCTGGTAATGTCAGGCATATTAACTACTTTTAAGCTTGGTAAATGGATCCATAATGAAATCAATAATTCGACGCTTACGAATAATAATTTCGGCGGTAGCGGGCTGGCCAGATTTGAATTGTAAACATTCTTTTTGATGTTTGATGCAGGTTTGGCTCAGGCCAACCTTCACTTCATAATTGGTCAAGTTACCAGCAGGAGTCGCTACTATTTTTGAGTTAGGCGAAATCCAGGTTACTTTACCATTGACAATGCCATAGGTCTCGAAGGGAAACTCATCGAATTTTAGCTTTACATCTTTGCCAATGCCCTGCGCTCGCAGAGATTCGCTTTGGCTAGCGGGAATTTCTCCTTTAAAAACTAAGTCTGTTGCAGTATTTGTGGGTGGGGCAATTTCAGCAATTAGTTGTTTGGGCTGTAATACTGCCCCCTCCCGTGAAATTGGCAGCTCAAAAATCGTGCCATCTACATTGGCACGCACCGTATATTTTTCGAGTTGATTTGCCAAGTTTTTAGCGATATTTTTGCTCTGCTCTATTTCGTTTTCCAGCGTAGCAATTTGACTTTGTAACTCTTTGAGCTGTTGTTCACTTTTTACTACTGCTAACTTGCCAACTTGATTGAGACTTTGCAGACCGCGCTGTTGCTCTACTAAACGCAAATCAGATTGAGTAACGTCTGATTGTAATTGAGTTGTGCTGCGCTGAGAATTACTCTGCTGTTCTTTGAGACGCAGTTGAGCCTGTTGCAACTCAGCTTGAGCCTGTTGGATTGCTTTACTCGAAGCATCTTGCTCCTCTGTCGATCGCAATATAGCCTGTTCTAAACTAGCTTTAGACTGTAAGTAAGATTGATAACTATCTTTGACTAAACGGTTTTTGTCTAGACTAACTACCTCTGAAATAGCCCCAGCTTTGGCCAGATTTCTATAGCGAACTGCTTCTTTTTGAGCATCCTGAAAGCGAGTTTTATCGTTGTTATTAGTAGCAATGCTATCAATAACATTTCTTTTAGCTTGATTGACTTTGTTCGCTCTTTCTTGCTTTTGTGCCGCTAAGTTATTCTGTTTATCAGTTACGGCCTGAGCAATCTGAGCTAGCTGAGCCGATTTTTCGGTGGTTTGATTGTTGTAAGTACTTTTTAGACCATTAATGCTCTGCTGTGCTTGGGCGATCTGCGCCTGTTTTTCTAATAGCTGTGCCTGACTTTGTTGCTGTTGGGTACTGACAGCGATCGCTAGCTGATTTTTCATCGGGCCAAGCTGATTTAGGCGCTGCTGTTGACCTTCTAGCTTCACCTGGTTTTGCTGCATCTGGTCGCGGATGCCTCGGGAATCTAGTTCCATAATCACCTGACCTTTTTTGACTACATCGCCTTTTTTTACTAAGACCTTATTGACCGTGACGCTACCTTCAATATCGGCTTCGCGTCTCACTGTGTCACCGGCTAATTCCATCCGACCTCGGGCAGTGCCAATTTCATCCATCTGAAAAAAGATTGCCCAGGGAATCGCTACTGCCATAAAAGCCAAGAGACAATAGAATAACCCCCGTGTCCAAGGCAGTGGTACACTGTCAATAATTTCTTTGGCCGAGTTAGACCAATCGGCCTGATGATCGATTGGAATAGATTCTATGTCTAAGAGTTCTGCTTCGTTGGTGATTTCGGTATCGATCGTGATTTCGCTGTTGAAAGTGTCATTATTCGGCTGGAGCCGACCCCGTGGCTGAGTAAGAGATAAAGCATCTTGAGTAAGGACTTTTTCTAGTAAGCCAGGGCCAAACTGCATGTGGCCTTTAGAAACCGATCGAATTAGCTCCATCATGCTGGAGTCGATCTGCTGTTTGACTAAATAGCCATGGGCACCATTCTGCAATGCCGTGCGGATGGATTGGACATCGTCACAGCTAGTTAACATCACTGTGCGAGTACCTGGAAAACTACTGCGAATTTCTGCGGCAGCAGCGAGTCCATCTTTACCGGGCATTTCAATATCTAGCAACACTATATCAGGGTTTAATAAACCTACCTGTCTAATGGCATCATCGCCATCTACCGCGCTGCCGACTACCTGGAAATCTGGCTGCTTTTCTAGGGCTATTTGCAGTTTTTCGCGGATTACTAACTGGTCATCTACAATCAAAATTTTAATCATGAGCCGATCGTCCCTAGCTGCTGCTGATTGAGGTAGTAATATTGGCCACGTCCGGCCATCAATTCTCCATGGGTGCCGCTTTCGATCAATACACCTTTGTCTAGCACCAAAATTAGGTCGGCGTTGCGCACCGTAGATAGGCGGTGAGCAATAATGATCGCGCTGCGGTTGCGGCAAATGCTTTCTAGATTTTTTTGAATGATTCGTTCCGATTCGGTGTCTAGGCTGCTGGTGGCCTCATCGAAGATCAGTAGACTGGGGTTGCCCACTAGAGAACGAGCGATCGCCAGTCGTTGACGTTGTCCTCCGGAGAGCATTCCGCCCCCTTCGCCAATTTGGGTTTCGTAACCCATGGGCATACTGCTAACAAATTCATCAGCTCCGGCGGCGATCGATGCTTGTTTAATCGCTTTAGAGCTAGCATTTTGCTGACCCAAACCAATATTTTCGGCGATCGTACCACTAAATAAGAAGGTAGATTGATCGACCACGCCAATCTGGGCACGGAGAGAATGCAGGGCAACTTGGGTAATGTCTTTGCCATCGATCGATATTTTGCCAGAGGTAGGAGTATATAAACCCAGCAACAGCTTAGATAAGGTGGTCTTCCCAGAGCCGCTACGTCCAACTAGAGCCACCGTCTGACCTGGTTTGATCTCAAAGCTGAGATTTTCGAGAGTATTGGCCTCAGTGTGGGGGTTGTAGCGAAAAGTGACTCGATCGAACACAATATGCCCGCGCAGTCTGCCGAGCTGCTGCTTGGTGTTATTTTGGGGATCTTCTTCGGGGGGTGATTCAATTACGTCACAAATACGTTCGATCGCAATAGTTACTTCTTGGAATTGATTCCAAATACCGGCTAGGCGCTTAAAGGGGCCAATCACATTGGCCGATAGCATGTTAAAGGCAAACAGTTGACCAATACTAAACTCACCGCTAATTACCAAGGATGAACCCAGCCACAGCAAGGCCACGCCACTGAAAGAATCCATGACTGAACTGATTGCTTGAACTTTGATGCCAAACATTTTTTTCTGATACTGCTGCTTAATCTCATGGTTCAGCAATTCTTCCCAGCGCCAGCGCACAGTGCGTTCTACGGCCATAGATTTGACTGTGCGCACACCATTCAGGGCTTCGATCAGATAGCTATTTTCTTCGGCATAGGCATTAAAAGACTCCCGCGACAGCTTTTTGAGAAACGGCGTAGAAAGCAAATTCAAAATCAAAAATGGCGGAATCGAGACCATTACTAGAGTGGCCAGTTTCCAGCTATATATGTACATCAGAGTGACATACACAAATACCGATAAAATATCTAAGATTAAGCCGATCGTCTCGCCAGTAATAAAGCTGCGGATTTTGTGGTTTTCTTCGATGCGAGAAGTGATGTCACCCACTTTACGAGTATCAAAGTAAGATAGCGGCAGACTAAAAGCATGGCGAATAAAGCCCACAATCATCGCAGTGTCGATCCGAATCGCCGTAATAAAAATCAGATACTGACGCAGGGTAGACATGGCAATCTGAAAGAGAGCCATCAGCAATAGCCCGATCACAAAGGCGTTGAGGCTATCGGATGATTTATGAATTACTGCTCGATCAAGGATCAACTGAGTAAAAATCGGCGAAATCAGGCCAAAAATTTGCAGGACGATCGAAGCCACAAATACTTCGGCAATCACTGTCCGATGAGGGGCTACTAACTCAAATAGTTGCCAAAAGCTGCTGTTATTCTTTTCACCTTTTTTGTCGCCGCTGGACAAAGAAACCGTTGGTTCTACAAACAGACAAAAGCCCGTCCAGTTTTTGCTGAATTCTTCACGACTAACCTGCCGTTGACCGATCGCCGGATCGCCAATAATTACATCTTTAGCGCTGATTTCATAAACCACCACATAGTGATTACCGCGCCAATGAGCGATCAGCGGCAGTCTTTGTTTAGCCAATTGGTCGATGCTGGCTTTGACCGGGCGGCTGTTGAAACCTAAGCTTTCTGCCGCTGCCGCCAGGGTCTTGAGGCTAGAACCATCTTGGGCGATCACGGCCATCTCTCGCACTCGATTGATTTTGAAGCTTTTGCCCCAATATCTGCCTACCATCACCAAACAAGCTGCTCCACAGTCGGCAGCGCTCTGCTGTCCATAGAAAGGATATTTGCGCAGTCGCTTTTGCCACCATTGACCCAGACGACGACTAGGCGAAGGGAAATAGGGTTTGACGGTAACTGGCTCGGAAGCTGAGGGCTGCCAACTATCGGCGGCGAGCTGAGGTCGAATGGTGATTGCTGCAATTGCACCCAGCTCACCGGGGAGTTTTGCGGTGGATGCTAGCTGACGGTTTTGGCCAAGATGCTTGGCGATTTTGGGAAATTTCTGCCAGAGCTTTTCGATATCGGCAGCTAAAATTACTCCGACGATCGCCGCATTAGAATTCTTGGTAAGGGCAGCTTTAGCGCTGTGGCCAGGGAGCTGCCGCTGGGAGAAGAGGCTATCGGTGCCGAAGGTATCACCGACTTCTAGCACTGCTAGTTTTTCGCCTTGGTCATCAAACAGGCGTACTTTACCCGCCAGCACAATGTATAAACCGGTCGCGCCGCTGTTGGAGTGCCAAAAAGTACGACCTGGGGGAACTTCGCTGATGCGGAGGCGACCGTTGAGCCAGTTTAAATTTTGCTCAGGCAAACTTTCGCCCAGTAGAG
>JAYSRP010000251.1:0-12272 GCA_043721015.1 Synechococcales cyanobacterium
TGGTAACTATGGAGCGATCGCTCAACTTACTTTAAACCCTAACGAAAATACTAAATTGGGGCTAACCTATGTGAATGCTCGCGGTACAACACCGGGCACCGGCAGCACCAATGCAAATCCTGGTGGCTCTAACAATATGTTTGGAGTACAGGGATCATTCAAGTTAAGTCCTAAATTAGCCTTGGGTGGCTGGGTTGGCTACAACAAGAATAGTGATGTAGCTGGAGATCGAGATATTTTAAATTGGGCTGTCACCGCAGCTTTTCCTGATTTGGGCGCGCCCGGTAATTTGGGAGGCTTACTCGTAGGTCAAGAGCCTCGGGTCACAGGAGCAACGGGTACGGCACTAGCCGATACGGGTTCTTCTTTGCACTTGGAAGGATTTTACCAAGTCAAGCTTAGCGACAGTCTGAGCATTACCCCCGGTTTAATTTATCTCACAGCGCCCGACCACAATAGTGCCAATGGTGGTGCGTTAATTGGCACAGTCAGAACTACCTTTAGTTTTTAAGAGGTTTTTATGTCTAGATTGATTTCGGCAATTGTTCAAGATAAGCAAGTTTTGCAAACTGCTTTGGGCACCAGGGTTCATCTCAGCTTCAAAACTGTCGATGGACACGAAATTGCGATTAGGGCACCGATTGAAGATTGCTATTTGTCAAAAATTGAGCTGCTCGATCGAGTATTTTTCCAACGAGATCGACAGGGGTGTCACCATCTACAGCGCCAATCTCTTGCTACAACGCTAAAATCTATTTTTAGCCACAAACGTTCTTACACTAATAATTTACTTAACAAACCCATATGAAACGACTATACAAACTATATAAAAAAGCAGCTTATGTTTTGATGGCATTAGTATTTGGCGTAGTAGTAGCTTGCTCTAACAATACGTCAACAGTCGATAAACCTGCCGACAGCCCGGCAACGCCAGTAGCTGCTACCCCTGCCCATGAGGGTGGACACAGCATGGGCAAAAAAATAAATATTAATAATGCTATTCTTTCAGAACTAGACAAGCTGGAAGGGAAGCTAGGCATTCCAGCGCTCTCTAACAAAATCCAATCTAGTCGCCCTTATACCAAGGTCGAAGAGCTAGTTAGCAAAAAAGTCATCGACCAACCACAATTTGACAAAATCAAAGACATGGTAACAATCGAAGATATCAAGCTTACTGGTGAAGCTAGAGACGTAGACTACATGACTAAGCTAGGCTTGATGAAAGGCCACTTGTTAGTAGCCAAAGAGCTAATTGACTTGAAGAAAATTGATCAGGCTGAACCACATATTGGCCACCCTGTAGAAGAAATATATGCCGATGTGGAAGAACAACTCAATGAACGCAAGGTTAAAGAGTTTAAAACGCCCTTGATTTCTTTGCATGAGCAGGTAAAAGCGGGAGGCAAAGATGCTGCTAAGCTCAGTACTAACTTTGCAGCTTCGATGAAGTCGGTAGAAGATGCGATTACTGGATTACCAGCTACTCAGCGCACTTCCCCCAGCTTCGCTTTGCAGGTAATTGCCGGATTACTAGACAGTGCTAACTCCGAATACACTGCTGCTATTGCCAACAACAAAATTGCCCAGGCTGTAGAGTATCAAGACTCACGGGGGTTTGTATTATATAGTCAAGAACTGTACAAGGCGATCGAGCCACAGCTTGCTAAAAGCAATGCAGCAGCAGCTACCAGTATTGGTAAATCGCTAGCAGACTTAGCTAAGGCTTGGCCTGGGGCAATTCCACCCACTGCTCCGGTTCTGCCTACTACCGAGGTAACTAAATTAGTAAAGTCGATCGAGAGCGAATCTGCTAAAATTAAGCCTGCCTAATTATTTACTATTATTTCACACCAATGAAAGACTTAGATTCTGAAAAGACGATCGATACTCTCCGTACTATTATGGAGTTTGAGTTAGCTGGAGTAGTTCGCTATACTCACTATTCTTTGATGGTAACTGGCCCAAATAGAATACCGATCGTCGATTTTTTTAAAATGCAGGCGATCGAATCGCTCACCCACGCTCAACAAGTCGGTGAGATTCTCACTGGCTTAGAAGGCCATCCTTCTTTGAGCATTGCGCCGATGGAAGAAACCTACAAACATGCCGTGAAAGATATTCTGGAAGAAAGTCTTTCTCATGAAAAGAAAGCTTTGAACCTTTATAAACAGCTATTAGACATCGTTGACGATTCTAGCGTCTATTTAGAAGAGTTTGCCAGAACCATGATTGGCACTGAAGAGCTACATAATATTGAAATTAAAAAAATGCTGAGAGATTTTAGCTAGCTATGCTACAAAAACTGGAAGGAAATTTTTTACGTTGGCAGCGGTCTAAATCTGGCAAACTGCAAAGTATTCAGATTCAGACTGGCACAATTGTGCAATCGGTGCGAGTTGGCAAAGATTTGCGATTATTGTTATTGGATTTATTGACCCCAAACGTATCAATATCCTTGCAGGTCAAGGTCAAAAAGCAGAAGATGATCGCCAAGTTTGTGGTTTTGATGCCCCACTGTGATTTGACCGTCGATCGATCAGCTATCCCTCAGCCAGTTACGGTCAAAGTTTGTACAAGCAAACACTGTTGCAGAAATGGTAGCAAAGACATCTGCACTGCTTTGGAGCAGCTTCAGCTCGATAGCAATATCGGCATTGCCATTAAAAGAGTCGGCTGCATGGGCAACTGTAAAAATGCTCCGGCAGTAAAAATTGATGATCGCAAGTTCGATCGACTTTCACCAGAGTCAGCAGTGGCGATGGTGAAAAAGATCTGGCAGAAGCTACGACCAAAATCGCCAACATCAGCTAAAGCCTCTAGTTATGTCTAGCGATAGCCCCCATTCTTGGTCTCGACGGCAGTTATTACAATGGGGCGGTACTGCGGGTCTCGGTATAGCCGCCAGTGCGCTCGGGTTCCAGGCTCTCAATCGCCAGTCAATTGTTTTGCCACCGCCCATGCGCGACATGGATATAGAAAGTCCTGGCTTTTTGCCGGTAAAATTTCTACGTAGCTTTGACTATGGCAAAGTCGTAAAAGAAAACGGGCGCACGGTTAGAGAATTTACCCTGACGGCCAAGACTTCTACTGTGCAACTTGACAAAACCAACAGTTTTATTACTTGGAACCTCAATGGCCAGGTTCCAGCTCCAACTTTAAGAGCCAAACAGGGCGATCGAATTCGGATTGCATTCTATAACCAGGCGGGTCATGCTCACTCTTTGCATTTTCATGGCACTCATATCTCGGCGATGGATGGCATTAAACCCATTAAACAAAGCAAAGTATTCATTTACGAATTTGATGCCGAACCCTATGGTGTACACCCTTATCACTGTCATGTGGAGCCAGTGACTCGCCATATTGGTAAGGGTCTATATGGAATGTTGATTATCGATCCACCCCAACCTCGCCCGCCTGCCGATGAGCTGGTGCTAATTATGGGGGCTTATGATTTAGACGAAAATCGCCAGAATGAACTCTATGCTTTTAATGGTTTGCCCCACTATTATATGCATCACCCGATTCCGATTAAAAAAGACCGGCTGGTGAGGCTGTACGTGCAAAACATGATCGAGTTCGATGTGGCCGCATCTTTTCACCTTCATGCCAATATGTTCCAGGTATATCCTACTGGTCGTACTTTGCAGCCCGCCTATGAGACAGATATAATTACAATGGGACCCGCCGAACGGCATATTTTAGAGTTTAGCTATAAGTATCCGGGGCAATATATGTTTCATCCACATCAAGACTATATGGCCAGTGCTGGCTGCATGGGAATTTTTGATGTGGTCTCTTAGTTTTCACTACTTTACATTTAAACTACTATGGATTTAATTTCTGCTTTACCCACATTTATTCTCACCCTGCGCGAGGGCGTAGAAGCTGCCTTAGTGGTGGGAATTGTGATGGCCTACTTAAAAAAATCTGGCCAGTCTTATCTAAAATCTTGGGTATATTGGGCGATCGGGGTAGGTATTGCTCTGAGCGCCGCTACGGGCGTAGCTTTCCAGTGGGTGATTCAAAATTTAGGATCTGCAAATCAGCAATATGCTAGTTCCATTGAACCAGCGATCGAAGGATTTTTCAGCCTACTGGCCATTATCATGCTGAGCTGGATGCTAATTTGGATGACTAAGCACGCCAAAACCCTGAAGCAAGAAGTAGAGGGAGCAGTAGATAATGCAGTTCATGCTCAAGCTAAAAATGGCTGGCGGATTTTTGGCTTGGTGTTTTTTGCAATTATGCGAGAAGGCTTTGAAACAGTATTATTTATTGCCTCCAAGGTTCAACAGGGAATATTTCCAGCTTTGGGAGCAGTGGGCGGCATTGTAGCCGCCACCATTATTGGAATGCTAATGTTTAAGTGGGGCGTGCGTTTAAATATTCGTAAGTTCTTTTCGATTATGGGAATTTTGCTGCTGCTAATTATTGGTGGTTTAGTGGTTACTTCCCTGGCCAGATTTGATCAGGCCATGGGTGCTTTTGCTAACTCTAGCCGTGAGTCGCAAAGCATGTGTTTTTTCTATGAACGCTTTGCTAAACCGGCAGATAAAGATTGTATTCTTGGCCCAATGGTTTGGAACTTTAGCAAAGTACTGCCCGAAGAGCAGTTTCCCGGTGTGATTTTCAGCACTTTATTTGGCTATGTGCAAAGACTATATTTGGTGCAGGCGATCGGCTATGTTTTCTTTTTAATGACAGTTGGCAGCTTATATTTACAGCCAACTTGGTTAAAGAGCATAATCCCTACTGGCAAAAGGTCTTTGAAAGGTGGCTAGTTGGCTAAGGCTGTTTATGGTTGCAGTATTACTGTTGACAGTCTTTCATTTTATTTTTTCATTCGATAGCAAAATAATCTTTGTTGGCGATCGACTCCATCCGTGTTATGTTTAGCTATGATTTATAAAAGTCCGAGCGATGGCTGTGACGAAATATCATTCATCACAAGCAATGGGGAAAGAGCAGTGCAAATCTGCCGCTGTACCGCAACTGTAAGCAAACACTGAAGCATTTCAGCCTTGTAAGTCAGGATGCCCGCCATTCTCAATTACATAACCTATCTGCGAGTTACAGATGATCCCAACATTTTCAAGACATTCTTTGCTGAAATCTATTTATCAGCAGTATCGAATATCGTCGTTTCCCCTTTGCAGTCCATTAGCCTCACAATCACCTGAACATTTTTAGCTACTTATCAAGAATCTGAAAATCATTATATTTATTGCAGCTCAAGGGTTGCAGGAGAATCAAGGTGCCTCTTCGTGTTCACTGTCAACAGCAAGAACAGCTTGATTGGCAATCTGTTTTCATTAGAGACAACTTTTTAGTAATCGGGTATTTTGCTTGGGTTGGTTTTCAGCAAATGGGATCGGGTGCATTACTGTGTGAAATTCAGTTACCGCCTGCTGAAGCTGAATTACGATTCCATAGTTGGGATTTCACTTCTAGGTTTTTATCACACCAATGTTTGACAAATTACTTGCAAACATTAAAGATACCTGCCACATCATTAATTACAGCAAGTGAGGAATATAATCCTCAGCGAGAAATTATGTTGATCATCCAAGCCGGTGAATCAATTGAGATAGTTCTGCTCAAGAGTCGAGTTGCCTCGCCGCCAGCAGCATATCAGCTAGTGATCGATCGATGGAGTGAATTTATGACTGATAGCTTACCACTTATGATTTCTAATCATCTGCAAGTATCTTTACCAGAGGTTCCCGGTGAGGAGTTTAGCAAATGTGTTGAAGACTCTCAGCTAATTAGCCAGAAAAATAAGTACCAGTACACTCAACCTCTTAAAGACTGGCTCAATATTTTGGTTTGGTTGATGTCATCGTTGATATTTTATTGTTTGAAGCCCTATATGAATATGATTGGGAGGATCTTAGCCAATGGAAAACACAGTTAAAAAAGCCGACTTTGTTCTTACACCTTACATGAAGAGCAATAATTTTCGTGCAGCTTATCAAATTCTAAATACTGTCTGCCCCTATCTGTTCTTATGGTTTTTGGCTGTCAATGTAACTTCATTTTGGTTGTTGCCACCAATCATTGTTTTGATGATACTGTTTTCGCTGCGCTGTTTTTCTTTGATGCATGATTGTGGGCATTATTCACTCTTTAAATCTAAAAAAGCCAATCGAATCGTTGGTTTCATTTTGGGAGTCATAAATGCAATGCCTCAATACTCTTGGTCTAGAGACCATGCTTATCATCACAAAACAAACGGTGACTGGGAGCGATACCGTGGTGTTGCAGACTTTCTTTCTGTAGAAGAATTTGCTGAGTTAAGCCCATCACAACAGCGATCTTATGAATTTTTGCGGCATCCGCTGATGGCTTTCCCTGGAGGCTTCTTTTATCTTGCCATCAAACCTAGACTGGCCATTATCTTGGGGATAAGTGATCTTATTGGCCATCTGATCACTTATCGTCAAAAAAATCCTGGGGTGAGTTGGTCGGCGGCGGCGGCTACTCATAAATCTGAGCATTGGCAATCGATCGAAGAGTTTTGGGATTTACTTTTCAATAATATCTTTGTGGTGGGCGGCTGGATTGCTCTTAGCCATTTTTTAGGGATAGGGTTTTTTCTAGGAGTTTACTCAGTTGTCTTGACATGTTCTGCTGCAATTTTCATCTACGTTTTCTTCACCCAACATATTTTTGAAGGATCATATGCTCATCAAACAGAAGGCTGGGATTATTTACTTGGAGCTGTCAAAGGCAGTAGTTACCTAGAGCTGCCAACCATTTTCAAATGGTTTTCTGCCGATATTGGCTATCACAGCATCCACCATCTCTCGGAGAGAATCCCTAACTATCATTTAGAAGCTTGTCACAATGCAAATATTCACTTATTGTCAGAAGTTAAAAAGCTACGAGTGAGCGACTTATTAGACTGTGCTAAGTTTATTTTGTGGGAACCTGTCTCAAATAGACTGGTATCTATTGAAGATTTCCGCCAAAGTTATCAGCCTCAGCCGGGGAAGTAGTCGCATCTTAGCTCAGTACTACAAATTTGCAGTCACTGATATTGCTATTAGCATTCACCAAGTAAAACGTGCTCAGCAATTGACCAATGAAGATTTAGGTGCTCATTTTCAAGTAGATGTGGCTATTTCACTAGCCACTTGCTGAATTGAGTATATAAGGCGGGTAATACTAGCAGGGTTAAAGCTGTAGAGGTAAATAGACCACCCAAAACCACAATCGCCAAGGGCTGCAAAATTTCCTTGCCAGCCCCTGATCCAATCACAATCGGCACCATGCCCAATGCCGATGATAGTGCTGTTAGTAAAATAGCCACTAACCGCTCCATCGAACCCTCAACAATTGTTTCCTTCAGGGAAAGACCTTCTGCCAAGCGCTGATTATAGTTTTCTACTAGCAGCAGTCCATTTCGGGTAGCCACCCCGAATAGCGTAATGAACCCGACCATGGAAGCTACCGAAATCACCCCACCGCTCATGGCTACTGAAACTACACCACCAATCAATGCTAATGGCAAGTTCAGCAAAATCATGATGGTGCCGCCGATCGATTTAACTGCAAAGTAAATCAAGACCGAAATCAACACCAAAGCCGCAGCACCAGAAAACAACAGTGTTTGAGTAGCCTGTTCTTGAGCCTGAAACTGGCCACCAAACTGCACATAGTAACCCGGTGGCAAAGAGATTTTTTGGACATTGGCACGAACATCGGCAATAATTGCCCCCAGATCTCGACCGCTGGTATTAGCTGAAACCACAATCAGACGTGAGACATTATCGCGGTTAATAGTACTCGGACCAGATCCATATTCAATCTTGGCCACTTGAGACAGCGGGATTTTTTGACCAGCGGGCGTATCAATTAAAAAGTTACCGATCGATTCAGGGTTTTGGCGAAAGCTGTCGGGTAAACGTACTACCAAGTTAAAAGTCTGCTGTTTTTCTAAAACTTGAGAAACAGTCCGGCCACTAAAGCCAGTTTCGATCGTCTCGGCTAAATCACCAATAGTTAGACCATAACGAGCAGCAGCATCTCGATCGAACTTAACCTGTATTTGCTTAACCGGCACCTGAGGTTCGAGCTGTAAATCAGTAATGCCAGGAATGCTCGACATTGTGGTTTGAACTTGTTTACCCAAAGTCCTTAACTGGTCTAATTCAGGGCCGTAGATTTTAACGGCGATCGCGCTACGCACCCCAGACAAAATTTCGTCCATGCGATGCGAAATAAAGCCGCCGACGCTGCTGGCCACACCCGGTATTTTTTCTAGCTCCTGACGCAATACTGCTACTGTTTTCTCTCGATCAACTGAGCCTTCTGCACTAATTTGGACATCCAGTTCACCGAAGTTCACCCCACCCACATCGGGATCACCAGATGCAAAGCCCGATCGAAACTGGAGGCTGTCGAAACGTTTATCATTTTTTAGGGCATCCATCACCGCAATGGCCGATTGGTTCGTCGCTTCCAATGATTGTCCCGGAAACAGCGTCACGGCGTTAACTAAAGCACGATCTTGAAATTCTGGTAGAAAAACTTTACCTAGCCCCGGTAAAATCACCATTGCCGCAATAAAACCAGCCACCGATATACCCAAAATTAGCTTGGGCGCTTGTATCGCCAAATTTAATAGTGGTCGATATACTTGATGTGCCCAGCGTTCGATCGGGGTTTCGGCGCGGGGCAATGGACGACCGACTAGCAACAAGGCACAAAGAGCGGGAGTCAGCGTTAAAGCAACCAAAGTCGAAGCCAAAATTGAGAGCAAATAGGTCAGACCCATCGGTGTGAAAATTCGGCCTTCCACCCCAGACAACACAAAGATCGGGGCAAAGACCACCGCGATAATAATCGTAGAAAATAATACGCTGACCCGGACTTCCACCGATCCAGCGAACACCACTTCCAAAGGTGACTTAGGATTTGCGGCCACTTGATTTTCTCGTAATCGCCGATAGACATTTTCCATATCAACGATCGCGTCATCTACTACTGAACCGATCGCCACTACTAATCCACCCAGAGTCATCGTGTTAATGCCCTGACCCGTCCAGCTTAAAATCAGCATTCCTAGTAGCAATGACACCGGCAAAGCGCTGAGGCTAATCACTACAGTTCGCCAGTTCAGCAAAAAAGCAATCAAAATCACTGAAACAATAATCGCTCCATCCCGCAGCGCTTCTTCAACGTTTTTAACCGAAGCTTCAATGAACAAATTTTGGTCAAAGGTTTTAGTGAAGCTCACGCCAGCGGGTAAACCGGGCTTGAGTTCAGCCATCGCCGCCTCGATCGCCTTCACCACCGTCGGAGTATCACCGGTCGGCTGCTTTGTGACAGTGAGAATCACTGCTCGCTTGCCTTGAAAGATTCCATCGCCGCGCCTCAGCCCCGGTCCAATTTGGACGGTAGCCACTTGTTCTAATAATACCGGTGCACCTTTATCGGCTTTAATTACTGATTTTTTAAGCTGCTCAATCGACTCCAACCGCCCCAGACCTTTGATCAAAAACTCTCGATCGGGCGTAGTAGCAAAACCCCCAGGAGCATTAGAATTAGTGCCCTGAACAGCCTTATTTAAGTCAGCCAAAGAGATATTGTAAGATTTCAGCCGATCGGGATCGACTAATACCTGATACTGACGCTCATCGCCACCATATAAAAACACATTGCTGACTCCTGGTACACTCAGCAGGCGATTACGCACATCCCAATTAATAGTGCGCCACAGTTCCATCATGTCGCCATCTTTGCTGATAAAAGCGTATTTTATTGTCCAGCCGAGTGGGGAGTTGACCGGTAAAATTTCAGGCTGTTTAACACCCTTGGGCAATAAACTATTTACTCGTTGAAGGCGTTCAGTAACGAGCTGGCGGGCACGATAAATATCAATATCCCAGCCAAACACGGCCTTTACTGAAGCAATGCCAACCGCCGAAGAAGAGCGTAGGGATGTTAAGCCCGGTGTACCATTAATCGCACTCTCGATCGGCCTTGTAACTAAAGACTCAACTTCCTCCGGGGCTAACCCTTCGGCATCTACCTGAATTTCTACTTGGGGTGGGGCGAAGTTAGGAAATACATCTAGAGGCATTTGACCCAGCACCCGAAAGCCCCAAATACTGATGGCTAGGGAGATCAGCACAACTAACCAACGACGCTCGATCGACCATCTCACAATGTTATTTAGCACGGCAATTAGTTGGCAATAGGGAGTACAGAGTCATCTAAGTTAGAAGGAGGATTTTTGGGATTTACTTCAGTCTTGAGATTGTTAGCTGGCATATTTGGGTCTGGGATATCACTATGATTTGCAGCTATGGCAGCAACTTCAATCGTGGGATCAGGAATAGTTGATATCTGTTCATGGGGATTTTCTGGATCAACATCATGTTCTGCAACCACTATTACTTCTTCACCATCGATCTGATTTCGTTTATTTCTTTTGACTAACCAAGCACCGCCACCGGCTACTAAGACTCCGGGAATAGCTAACCACAAAGGATTAAATGGGACTTTTAACCCAGCGATCGACATTCCTGATGAAGCTTTACTATCACCACCCGTTGAATGTTCATCAGCTTTTGCCGGAGCCTTCAGTGATTGGGCATAGAGCTGGGGAGCGCGTTGTGTCACGACTTTATCTCCAGCAAATAATCCCGATTTCACTTCTACCAAATCACCTACTGTTTGGCCAAGAGTGACAGTGATTGGTTGATAGGCATTGCCATTTTGGACATAGACTATTTTTTTACCATCGGCTTCAACTACTGCGGCAGTAGGAACTGCTAATAAGGGAGCAGTGCTTTCATCAGTTGCTAGGCGCAGCTCGGCAAACATCCCAGGTTTGAGGGATCTGTCACTATTGGTAAGAGCAACTTGGACTGGAACTACCCGGCTTTGAGCGTCTACAGCAGTTCCAATGCGACTAATGGTGCCCTCAAAAACTTCGGTGCCGACTTTTACGCGGGCATCTTGACCGAGTTTGACTTTGCCTAGATCTTTTTCGTAAATGTTGGCGGTGGCCATTACTTGCTGATCGTTGGTAATAGTCATCAGCTTGGCACCAGCATCAGCCACAGATTGACCGGTGGTAATATCTCTGTCAGCTACAGTACCATCGATCGCTGATTTGATAGTGATGATGCCATTTTGGTTGTCGCTATTGCCAAGCTGGGCAATGCGGGTGTTGTAGGTGGCAGCGCTCAGATTTTGGCGATTCTGAGCGGCAGTGACAGCAGCTTGAGATTTACGGAGCTGGGCATCAGCTTCTACTAAAGATTTTTGGTTGACGGCTTTAGACAGTTGACCTTTGGCTTCGGCTACTTGTTTTTCGGCATCACGGAGTTCCCTTAATGGCAAATCGGTTTCGGCCTTTCGCAGCTCACTCTCAGCCTGAAGCAGTCCTGGCTGGCTTTGGGCTTTAGCTAGAGCAGTACGTGCTTCGGCTAATTTAGCTTGAGATTCCAAGACTTGACGGCGGGGGAGGGCACCACCAGCCGCTAATTCAGCGTCTTTTTGGTAGCGATCAAGTGCCACAGTCACTTCTACCTGAGCCGCCGCAATCTCGGCTTTAGAGACTTGCTGCTGGTGCTGGTAATTGGTTTTGGCTACCTGAACGATCGAGCCTTTTCTGACCAACTGCTGCTCTCTGGTCAACCGAGATTGGGCGGCTGCAAGCTGACTGAGAGCTTGCTCTTGCTCGGCTTTAGCAATTTGTTGGATTTTACCATAGCTATCTTGAGCCAGTTGCCGATCAGCCTGGGCTTGCTGTAAGCTTGCCACTGCCTCGCTTTTTTTCTCCTGAGCGGCTACCCGCAGATCGCCTAACTCTGGGCTGGTCATAGTAGCTACGGCCTGACCAGCTTTTACTCTGGCTCCAGGCTGTACCAGAAGCTGAAGAATCTTGCCTTTAATGGGCGCAGTAACTTCAACTTTTTGATTTGGGAGCAGCTCAATTTGGCCGGTAGCTACAATCTCTACTTTCAGGCTTTGTTTCTGCACAGGAGAGACTTTTACTCCGATCCGTTGAGCAGTTTCAGCCTCAATTTTTACTTCGCTACTGCCGGTTTTTTCCTTGTCACTAAACTCGTTACCATGACCACCATGACTCCAAGCTGCTGAAGCTAAAAAGATCCAGCAATTCATTAAGCTAAGTAGGGCTAGGGCTTTGGTTCGAGAAGAAGCATGCATAGTTTTAGCAACCAATTAATAGGTATGAATTAATAATTTTCTATGAGACATTCACCCAGAAGTCAGCAGTCACAATTTTGCCA
>JAYSRP010000252.1:0-5153 GCA_043721015.1 Synechococcales cyanobacterium
TGCGGGAGTGCCCCACTGTCCCCACTGCGATCGATCGATCGCCCCCCAAACTATTGATGAAATGTGCGATCGGGTGGCTGAGTTACCCGAAAAAACTAAGTTTCAGATCCTGGCACCAGTAATCCGAGGTAAAAAAGGCACTCATCAAAAATTATTGTCTAGTTTGGCGGCTAGTGGCTTTGTGCGGGTGCGGGTGAATGGCGAAATTCGGGAATTGTCCGATCGCATTGCCCTCGATAAAAACCAGCAGCACACGATCGAAATTGTGATCGATCGGCTGGTACAAAAAGCTGGGATTGCTTCGCGGGTGGCGGATTCTTTGGCGACTTGTTTGAAGCAGTCCGAAGGGATTGCGGTGATCAATATCTTGGCAGATAAAGACGATGAAATTTCTGATTTAGTATTCTCAGAAAAATTTGCCTGCCCAGAACATGGAGCGGTGATGGAAGAATTGACTCCTCGGTTATTTTCGTTTAACTCGCCCTATGGGGCTTGCCCAGAATGTCATGGTTTGGGCAACTTGCGCTTGTTTGCACCAGAATTAATTGTGCCCGACCCCCAAGCTCAGCTCTATGGAGCGATTTTGCCCTGGGCAGATAAAGATAATTCTTACTACTTATCGCTGTTACAAAATTTAGGTCAAGCCTATGGGTTTGAACTGACTACGGCCTGGGAAAAACTGACAGCAGAGCAGCAACAAATTATTTTGCAGGGCACTAATGAGCCGGTGTGGATGGAGAGTATTGGCGAATTTCGTCACTATCGCGGGGTGATCAAGATTTTGCGGCGGCAGTACGATGATGGCTCGGAGTTGCAGAAGCAGAGACTAGATACTTTTTTGGTCGATCGGCCTTGTCCAACTTGTCAAGGACAAAGACTAAAACCAGAAGCCTTGGCGGTAAAAATTGGTCAGTATGGAATTTTAGATTTTACCGACTGCTCGATCGATCAATGTCAGCAGCGCATCCAACAAGTAAACCTGAGTACACGACAGGCCAAGATTGCCGAGCTGGTGTTACAGGAAATTAAGGCACGCCTGAAGTTTTTGTTAGATGTGGGGTTAGATTATTTAACTCTGGGTCGATCGGCCACAACTCTCTCGGGCGGTGAAGCTCAGCGCATTCGATTGGCAACACAGATTGGCTCGGGTTTGACGGGAGTGCTATACGTATTGGATGAGCCGAGTATTGGTCTGCACCAGCGAGATAACGATCGGCTATTGGCTACTCTAATCAAGCTGCGAGATTTAGGAAATACCCTAATTGTGGTAGAGCATGACGAAGATACCATGCGAGCGGCAGATTATATTGTAGATATTGGGCCAGGAGCCGGAGTACATGGGGGTGAAATTGTCTCTCAGGGGACTTTTAAGGATTTATTGAAAGCGAAGAATTCTTTAACTGGGGATTATTTGTCGGGGCGCAAGTCAATTCCTACGCCGACTGAGCGACGATCGGGTTCAGGGAAATCGATCGGGCTACGGCAAGCCTGTCGGCATAACTTGAAAAAGATTGATATCGATTTCCCGTTGGGGATGCTGGTTTCGGTGACAGGGGTATCGGGTTCGGGAAAATCGACGCTGGTGAATGATTTGCTGCATCCAGCTTTGCAACACCACCTGACTCGCCGGGTGCCGTTTCCATCGGAGGTGAAAACACTGACTGGCATTGAAGCGATCGATAAAGTAATTGTGATCGATCAATCGCCGATCGGGCGCACTCCCAGGTCTAATCCTGCTACTTATACAGGTTTGTTTGACCTGATTCGGGAGGCTTTTTCGCTGACGATCGAAGCTAAGACCCGGGGCTATAAGCCGGGGCAGTTTTCTTTTAATGTCAAAGGCGGACGCTGTGAGGCTTGCGGTGGGCAGGGTGTAAACATTATTGAGATGAATTTTTTGCCGGATGTGTATGTAAGCTGTGAAGTTTGCAAGGGCGATCGGTATAACCGGGAAACTTTGCAGGTGAAGTATAAAGAGAAGTCGATCGCTGAAGTTTTGAATATGACGATCGAAGAGGCTTTAGTCTTTTTCGAGAATATCCCTCGGGCGGCCACCAAGCTCCAAACTTTGTTGGATGTGGGGTTGGGCTATGTGCGATTAGGGCAAACTGCGCCGACTTTATCTGGCGGAGAAGCCCAGCGCATGAAGCTGGCAGCAGAGTTGTCCAAGCGGGCAACTGGTAAAACTTTGTATTTAATTGATGAACCCACGACTGGCTTGTCTTTTTATGATGTGCATAAGTTGCTGGATGTGCTACAAAGACTAGTAGATAAGGGAAACTCGGTGATTGCGATCGAGCATAACCTAGATGTAATACGTTGCAGTGACTGGGCGATCGATCTTGGCCCCGAGGGCGGTGGTGAGGGAGGTCAAATTGTGGTGGCGGGTACGCCGGAAACTGTTGCGGCACATCCCACTTCCTATACTGGGCGATATTTAAAGAAGGTTTTGCAGCCAGTGAATAAGCGAATTTAACTTGTTAGTTGTCGCCTAATATTCATGATTAGCATCAACCTTAACCACGAAAAAACCGGTGCAAGGCACCGGTTAAAGAAATTAGCATTTTTATTAATTTGTATAAATGCTTACGTTGGCATTACTAGAAATATTTACAGTTTTCATCTCTGGACAAGTACGACTAATCAAACCAGTTAACACCTTTCCTGGACCGACTTCTGTTGCTCGATCGATTCCCAAGTTAGTCAATTCCTGGCAGATTTCCCACCAGCGCACCGATCCAGTCATTTGCCGTGACAGGCGTTCCTTTAAAACAGCAGCATTAGTAACAGCCATTGGTTCAACATTAGATAAAACAGGTATTTGTGCATCAGCAAATATGCTGATTTCTAACACTTGAGCAAATTCTTCAGCAGCATCGGCCATTAGGTGTGAATGAAATGCTCCAGAGACTTTTAAGGGCAAAGCACGTTTAGTTTTAATACTGCCCACTAAAGCATCTACCCCTGCCGGAGAACCAGAAACCACTACCTGAGCCGCGCTGTTATCGTTAGCTAGCACCACATCAGCGGTGTTTTGAATAGCTGTAATTAATTCTGCTCGATCGAAGCCAATCAGCGCTACCATTTTGCCCCCATCTGCTTGGGACATCAATTCACCGCGTTTTTTTACCAATTTTAATCCGGTGGCAAAGTCAAATACCCCAGCGGCATATAGCGCCACATATTCACCTAGGCTGTGACCAGCAACAACAGTGGGTTGCTGATCTTTTGCGTGCAGTAAATCTACCAAAATACTTTCAATTACATAAAGGCAGGGCTGAGTGTAGCGAGTATCTTGCAGCTCTGGCGTTTCACATATTTCTAATACCGACCAACCCAAAATTTCTTGGGCAGAGGCAAACTTGGCTGCGGCGATCTCTGCCAAATCTGCGACCATCCCGATCGATTGAGAACCCTGTCCCGGAAATACCCAAGCTGTTTTCATCTGATTTCTGCCTACCATTTGTCCAAATACTGCTTCCACGATACAGGAAGCCCAGAAACTTTTTGCGGCTGCTGTGCTTCTAGAACTTAAGATCATTGATATTTAACAGACAAATATAAAATTCAGACAATTGTAGCTTGGCGAAATCACCGCCTTCCGCTAAATTGGGCTAAATGCTTAGCGAAATCTTCACCCAGAATGAACTTCAAACAACTTACCATTGCAATCCTCGCAGCATCTTTGAGCACCACTCCGGCTTTTGCTGCCCCCACGACAGACCTAGCGACAGACCTAGCGACTGCTGGCAAGCCGCTGTTTACTCCCGAGCGCAACCCGGCTACCCAATATGATAATTTGCTGTTTCCTGCTTCAGCAGATAACAAATATGGTTACATCAATACTTCGGGAGTCATGATTATCACTCCAGTTTTTGATGGTACTTTCGTTTTTAGGGAGGGCTTAGGACGAGTTAAAGTGGGTCGCAAGTATGGGTATTTGGGCTTAAATGGCAAAATTGCGATTGCTCCTAGCTTTGATCGAGCCAGTGAATTTGAAAATGGCTTGGCTCTGGTGCAGAATGAAGGCAAGTATGCTTACATCGATCGCACTGGTAGGACGGTAATTGATGGCAGTGGCTTCACCGATGCCACTTCTTTTTCCGATGGCTTGGCAGTGGTGCGGGTCGGCAAAAAATATGGCTATATCGACACTACTGGCGCGATAAAAATTCCGGCTATGTTCAAATTTGCGCATCCCTTCAAAACTGGTATGGCGCTGGTGGTCGGGGAAGGCGAAGTCAGCTACATCAATAAGCAGGGCGAAGTGAAAATCCCTCCTGATCACCTAGTTACCAAGTTTCCTGAAGCAAAAGTCAGAATTCCTTACACTTTTGGTGGCAATGGCTTGGCCAAAATTGCGATCGACGGCAAAACTGGCTACATGAATC
This sequence comes from Synechococcales cyanobacterium, assembly GCA_043721015.1. Lineage (GTDB taxonomy): Bacteria > Cyanobacteriota > Cyanobacteriia > Cyanobacteriales > Chamaesiphonaceae > JAAFHZ01. The sequence goes on from JAYSRP010000252.1 coordinate 4,392, forward strand.
GCAAAGGTCAAATCGTCTTGCGTCCTCAATATACCGAAGGCTATGCTTTTGTGGAGGGACTGGCTCCAGTAAAGATCGGTAACAAATATGGCTTTATCGACGGCAACGGCAAAATGCTGGTGCCAGCAGAATACGATAGTGTCTCGGAGTTCCAGTCTGGATTGGCGGCAGTGAAGCTGGGTAACAAGTTTGGTTACATCAACACCGCTGGTCAGATGGTGATTCCGGCTCGTTTTGACTCGGCTTTCTCTTTCAGTGAAAACCTAGCAGCAGTGCTGATCAATAAACGATTGGGCTATGTCGATCGCTCGGGCAAGTTAGTTTGGCAATCTAAAACTGCCAAAGTTTAAACAAACTAGTACAGCGCAGCGTAAATCTAAGTACCATAAGCCGGGGTTCGGCTCCGCTCACTCCTCGAATTCTTGATGGGATCTAGACTTAAGCCTAAGACTACTAGAGAGAGCAATAGTGATCTAAACAAAACTGGCGCAGGGACTCCCGGGCCAGCCGCAAGTTGCGATGATGAATAGCCGATCGCATTTCTTCTAAGATTTCGAGTCGGACGGCGCAAGCGCTGGAGTCCTTCCCCTGTAGAGAACAGACTTCTACAGTCTCTTCTTTCATTTGTGCAATGCGTTCTTCTAGGCTGAAATCTTTGGTCATAAGAACCTCGAAAAGTATCAGGTGTAACAAAACAGGGCTGTTTTTTGTGTTTCGGCTATTTTTCTAGCTGTTTTTCTGGTGAACCCAAAGTCAACACAG
>JAYSRP010000253.1:0-2566 GCA_043721015.1 Synechococcales cyanobacterium
CTGAAAATTCCAGTAGATGGCATGATTCTGGATTTAGAAACTCTCACCCCAGTGCGCGGTCAAATTACCGTGCAGCACCAGGGCACTTTTTTGAATGTGTCGGCAGAGGCCGAGTCGATTATTACTCTGACCTGTCATCGCTGCTTGCAACAATACAATCAGCGGCTAGAGCTAGAGGCCAGCGAAGTAATTTGGTTAGATGAGGCGGCTGATGAAACTTATGATGGCCCGATCGAGCTGCGGGTAGATTTTAATGACTTGATCGAGTCCATTACTCCGGAAGGTCATTTTGATGCAGAAACTTGGCTCTATGAGCAGCTTTGCTTGTCTTTGCCCCATCGTCAGCTTTGCAGTGAAGACTGTCCCGGCCTGTTGCCCCCAGGTAGCCAGCCAGTGGTGGTAGAAGAGACTAAGGCGATCGATGGTCGGTGGGGTAGCCTCAAGTCTTTGCTAGAAAAATCTGAGTAGTGATCCGGAAACCGATATTAAACAAAAAGCACAGCTAATTAGCTGCGCTTTTTATTGATCTACGGAGAGAGAGGGATTCGAACCCTCGTTAAAGTTACCCCTAAACAGCATTTCCAGTGCTGCGCCTTCAACCGCTCGGCCATCTCTCCAGAGCTTATCTAGGATAGCTTGCAGTAACGACCAGTGTCAACCACAGATCTTAAATATTTCCTGGCTGCAAAAGTAAATCGATCGTTTCAACCAACTTAGCAGTAGAAAAACCTTTGCTCAAATAGCCATTAGCACCCAAGCGAATGGCTTCTTTGCTCCATTCTGCCGACAGCCGCGAAGAAATCACCAAGATGGGCATGTGTAGACCCACTCTTCGACAGCGATCGATCAAAGTGTAGCCATCCATTCCAGGCATCTCAATATCGGTGATGATCAAAGTCGGTGGTTCGCTGGTCTGTAACCAGTTCAGAGCATCCATCCCGCTCCCAAAGCTCTGGGTGGCAAAACCATGACTATCGAGGCTGCTCTCTAGGCGGCGGCGAATTAAAGCTGCATCATCGACAATTACAATGCGGGTTTTGCCCGATCGAGGTGTTTGGGCTGCTACCGGCAAGACCTTTTGCCAATTGTTTAAAATTGCCGCCGGATCTAAAACAGCGATCGGCTGACCATCGATCGTCGAGCTAATGCCTAAAATTCCAGCGGGCGGCACCAATGGTTTGGGGAAAGGCGAGACTAACAATTCGGTCTGACCCACCAGATCATCTGCAATCAGCCAACGGATGCCCTTTGCTAACTTAATACCTACGGCCACAGCGGTTTCTGGCAACTGCTCATCGATTTGTTGCCAATAAGAATTCAAATTGACCGCCACCACCCGCTGATCGCCAGCCAATACATCCCAGCCATTTTCTACCTTGACTGCATCATCAAAGATCGAAATAGTTTCGGTGATTGTATCGATCGGCAAAGCCACTACCTGGTCGGCTACCTGCAACAGAGCGCAGGGCAACAATAGCTGAGTGACAGGTAGCTGAAGCGCAAAAGTCGTACCTTGCCCTAAAATCGTATTTAAACTCAGGGTGGCACCAATCTCTGCTACTTGGTTTGCCACCACATCCATCCCGACTCCGCGCCCCGAAACTTCATTGATGGTTTCACGAGAGGTTAGTCCGGGCTGACAAAGTACTTCTAATAACTTTTGGTTACTGCTGGTATCAGTGAGCTTAAAGTTACCAGCAGCGGCTTTTTGGGAGAGCTTTTGGGCGTTAATTCCGGCACCATCATCACTAATTTCTAATATGTATACATGGCCATGACGCTGCAAGGTAATTCTAATTGTGCCGATCGCCAGTTTACCAGCGCCAATTCGGTCTTCGATCGACTCAATGCCATGGTCGTAAGCATTGCGAATTAAGTGTAACAACACCGGCTCAAGCTGATGAATTAAGCCTACATCTAACTCAATATCTTCATTGGTGACTTCTATTTCAGCGAGCTTATCGTAACGCTCTACCAAATTTCGTAAAATGCCGCGTGCTTTGGTTGTTAAAGTTCTAAATGGCAACAAACGACAAGATTCAATGCTATCACGGAGCTTGGAAACATTCCGTTCTAGAGCAGTAAACTGGGTCAAACTGTTGTTACCCAAAGTTTCAATTTCTTGGGCTAGTTCCGCAGTGCGTAAAATGTTCTCCAACAAACCATTAATGGTGTTATAGCCCTGACGATAGCGCTCGGGAGCAGTGCTAGCCGTAGATTGTCGCAAAAAAGCATAGTCATCTTGCATTTGGCGCAGGCGAGCGATCGACTGGACATTTTCATCTACCAACAAGTTTAATTGAGCAATTTGAGCCTGAAATTTATGACTGACTTCAATCATGCCCTTGGCCGAGAGTAGTGCTTCGGCAGCCTGCTGACTGGATAAATCTAATTTGGGCAACGGAATTGGAATTTGGATAGCTTGGCGATTATCTTTGCGATCGCCGAAGGCGCAAGCGGAGCTATCGACTGGCAGTGGCGCTGGAGCGATGTTTTCTAACTCGCCGCCGTTAGCTGCACAATCTTTGAGCATCGCCAAATAGCTGGGCAAAGTAGATTTCCATAC
>JAYSRP010000254.1:0-29034 GCA_043721015.1 Synechococcales cyanobacterium
GACAATTTTGCAGGCGATTAACTCGATCGGGTTAACCAGCAATGCGGTTAGTGACCAAGCTAACCGTTTTGATCTGGCCATTTATCTCAAATCTGTTGCCAAATAACGCCATACTCTATGCCACGAACCAAATTATCAATTGCCAAATTAATTTTCATAGCAACTCTGACAGCTTTGCTGGGTGGAATTGGCTTAGGTGCAGGGTTTTACTTGGGGCTGATCAGCATCCAGGAACCTGATCGGCAGCAGTATCCTATTCGAGGCATCGATATTTCTGCTTTCCAAAAACAAATTGATTGGTCAAAGCTCGATCGCAACGAAGTAGATTTCATTTTCATAAAAGCCACCGAAGGCGGTGATTTCAAAGATCTTAGCTTCCGCGAAAACTGGCGCAATGCTGGTCAAAGCAAGCTAAACCGAGGAGCCTATCACTTCTTTACTTTCTGCAAATCGGGCAAAACCCAAGCCCAAAACTTCATTTCCGCCGTCCCGGTAGAAAATGACACCCTCCCCCCGATTATCGATTTAGAATTCATTGGTAACTGCAAAATTCGACCATCTGTCGCCACCCTCAAACAAGAACTCCAAGACTACATCACCGAAGTTCAAAAAACTTACCAGCAAACTCCTATTCTTTACACTACCCAAGAATTTTATGATGCCTATTTGCAAAAAGAATTTACACCTAACCCGATCTGGATCAGCAATTTCTATAGTCAGCCTCGCCTTGCTGATGGTCGGCAGTGGACATTTTGGCAGTACACCGAGCGCGGCAGAGTTATCGGAATCCCAACTTTAGTCGATCGCAATGTTTTCAATGGCAGTAAAGAAAAATTCAAACAACTACTAAGCCGTGACCTCCGGTAAATCGGCCAAAAACTCTCCAATCTCATAAGCCAAATTCTCATGGTATTCTTGCTCGATCGGCGTAGAACCCAAGTTAGGAATTATGAGCTGCTCGCCATCACTCATCATGATCGTAATGTGGTGATGCCCTTTACCCATTAGGTCTGGCTCGCCATCTACCCATAGTTGCCATACATCATAGATCGATCGACGAATTACCTGCTTGCGTAGCAGCGTCCGGGTCGTAAGACAAAACAATCCCAGCTCTTTATCAAAAGAATAAGCCAAATAAAATGTAGTTAACCAAGACACCAAAAGCAACAAAATACCACCTACTGCCGCCAACAACAAACCGATCGTGCCGCCGGTAGCCGCTGGGAAATCGGCCAATTCATAGCGAAATAGATAGATTAAACCAGCACCGATTATCAATAGTGCAGTGCTAAACAGCACAGTCACTGATACTACAAGGCGATCGGTAGCACGAACTTCTAAATAATCAGGGGTATGGCGATAAATTTTCATAGCAGTCGGCTCTTTGGAATCAATACAGTACCAATGATCTAAAGTAATCGAGATAGCTCAACTCCACTCTTTTCTAGATGTTTTTGGTGTTTTCCGCCAAAATTTAGTTTCTGATCCTGCCGAATCGGCTGCTTGATTACAGTGACGTTGCCTCTCGGCAAATTACCCACCATGAAGGACAATAGTTAATGTCCAAATGAATTTTTCCATGCCACCCAAACCTCAAATCCTGATTCTCGGTCAACAGGGCCAAATCGCCTGGGAACTTCAGCGCACCTTACCCTCACTCGGTCAGATCACCGTACTGGGCAGTCAAGACTTAGACCTAGCCGATACCAACAAACTCCGTGATACCATCCAAACCCTGCGCCCCCAGATTGTGGTAAATGCCGCTGCTTACACCGCCGTAGATCAAGCAGAGAGTGACCAAGCAACCGCCCAAGCGATCAATCACACTGCCCCCCAAATTTTGGCCGAAGAAACCGCTAAGCTTGGTTCGCTGCTGGTGCATTATTCTACCGACTATGTGTTTGATGGCACCAAGACCGGTGCCTATATAGAAGATGATGCCACTAACCCGTTAGGAGTCTATGGCGCAACCAAACTGGGTGGTGAACAGGCCATTCAGGCTGTGGGCGGCGATCATTTAATTTTTCGCACTACTTGGGTCTATGGCACGCGGGGCAAAAATTTTTTGCTAACTATTTTGCGTTTGGCCGCCGAGAAACCAGAGCTAAAAATAGTGGCCGATCAAATTGGTGCGCCCACCTGGAGCCGATCGATTGCCGAAGCCACTGCCCAAGTAATCTGTCAATGGCCACAAAAACCCAGCAGCGGTCTATACCATCTTAGCGCAGCCGGAGTCACGAGCTGGCATGGTTTTGCCAGTAAAATTGTGGATTTTTCTCGGCAGATAGATCCCGATCACACCCTAGTTGTCAATAAAATTCTGCCCATCCCAGCCACCGACTACCCCACTCCGGCAGCTCGTCCCAGCAATTCGCAGTTAGATAGCAGCAAGCTGCGACAAATCTTTGGAGTCCAACTCAATAACTGGGAACGTGATTTAGAGCTAGCCATGCAGCAATAAGTGATTCGCCAGGTATGTGTGAGGCCAAGCAATCGATCGAGATTCACGGTAGGATGGGGAAATATTTTTATGTTTCTTTCTAGCCATGTCTATCCAACGCCTGTGGTCGCAAGCGATCGCCCTAGTATTAGTAATAGTAATCGGCCTCTCTGCCTGTTCCGCCGAGACACCGGGCGGTCTAGTGGGCAACTATCAGAAAGATAGCCTCACCGTCATTTCTAGCTTACGCACTGCCCTCGAAGGCGGCGAAGACAGCCCCGAAAAAGCCGCAGCTCAAGCGGTCGCCCGTCAAAACATCAACGACTTTGCTTCTCGCTACCGCACCGATCCAGCCCTGACGAAGCGCAGCTCCTATACCACCATGCGGACTGCTCTAAACTCCTTGGCTGCCCACTATGCAGCGTACCCTAATCGTCCAGTGCCCGACAAACTAAAAGAAAATTTGGCGCAAAAATTCAAACAGGTAGAAACTGCTCTAGAACGAGGCGCATAGAATTCATTAAATCAAAAATCAGTGATTTTGCTGGCCGTCCCTACCGGGGCGGCTATTTTATATCGATAAAATGAAACAATTTGCTAGAATTACTCATCAAATAAATTAAATTCCCTTACCGACTCCAGCTAATGCCTTTTTCTCATATCTCCCGTTTGCCACAGCTCAAAATCTTGATGACGGGAGCATTGGCCAGCGCAAATTTTCTGAACCTAGGATCTCTGGCTACCGCTCAATCGGTAGCTTCACCAGTAGCCTCAGTCACATCTAGCGCCGATTACTGTTTTACCACCCCAGCCCAAATCACCGAAAAAAACCGCCTGCGATCGGCAGCTCTCAGACCCGACCCGGCTGCCAAACAGCGCTATCGCCAATATATTTCTCAAAGTGGCCAAGCTATGCTGAACTGTCGGCAAAAAAGCTGGCTCAAAACCCAGGCTATTTGGATTCGGATGTATCCTTGCGATTCTAAGCCTGGAGCCGTGGATGAGTTGCTCGATCGCATGGTAGAAAAAGGGTATAACCAGGTCTACTTAGCCACTTTCTATGCTGGCAGAGTCTTATTGCCCCAATCTAACAATTCTACCACCTGGCCATCGGTGCTGGATAATAGCAGTGTCCGCAACACCGACCTATTAGCCGAAGTAATTCGCAAAGGGCGAGAACGGGGACTCAAAGTCTATGCCTGGATGTATTCCCTCAATTATGGCTCTAATTATGGCTTGTATCCGAACCACGAATCTGCCTTCAATATTAATGGCCGCAATGAAAAAAGCTGGTTTGTGGGCAGAGAAGGCGAGCAGTCCCCTAATGCGGGCGGACCAAACTCCATTTTGTTTGTTAATCCTTACAGTGAGCAGGCCAAAAGCGACTTTACCAAAATGCTGACCGAAGTACTAAAACGTCGCCCAGACGGCGTGTTGTTTGACTATATTCGCTATCCTCGAGGGCAGGGAGCGCAGTCGGTGATTTCTAATGTAAAAGATTTGTGGATCTATAGTCCCGATGCTCGCAAAGGCTTTGAAGCCATGGCTCAAAATAAGAAAGCCAGCGAATTGATCAAAACCTTTTTGACCAATGGAGACGTGCAGGCCGAGGAAGTGACGGCGATCGACACCAGTTTTCCGGATGAGCAAGAACCCCGCTGGATCGGTCGATCGGCGCGCCCTACTGAACTTAAAATGACTCCGCAAAAAAGAGCCGAACTGTATAGCAGAGAGCTATGGCAGTTGGCTGTGGGCTATGCAGGCGAAGGCGTAGTGCAGTTTTTAAGTGATGCTACCTCTTTGTCTCAGCGCTACGGGGTGCCTGCTGGAGCAGTGTTTTTCCCAGAAGGCAACAATGCCGTGGGCAAAGGGTACGATTCTCGGCTCCAGCGCTGGAATCGCTTTCCCCGAAACATAGAATGGCACCCGATGGCTTATGCCATCTGTGGCCAGAGCAAGTGCATCGAAGATCAGGTAACTAAAATGCTGACGGCAGCAGCTAGTTCTGGAACATCAGTGGCTCCTGTTCTCGCCGGTGCCTGGGGTCGCACCTTTGAAAACCGCCCTTCTTTAGAAGCCCAGATGGATGGCATTCACCGCTCTTCGCCAGAATTAAGTGCGCTTAGTCACTTCTCTTATTCCTGGCAAGAGCCAGCTTCTGACAGCATTCGTAGCTCCTGCCGCCTGTTACGTTAGAACTTTATCTTCTATTGCTTTAGGGGCTTTGCCATCAACTAGGCAGCTCACTGTCATGTCGCCCATGACGTTGATGGCGGTGCGCACTCGATCGAGGAACCAATCCACGGTGAGCAGAATAGCAATATATTCAGTGGGCAAGCCTACTGAGTTGAACACTAAGGTCATGGTTACTAACCCCGCTTCGGGAATCCCCGCTGCTCCCACTGAGGCGAAAATCGAAGTGAGCATCACCAAAAACTGTTGAGATAGACTCAGATTCAAGTGCAAAGATTGAGCAATAAACAGCGCTGACATGGCTTCATATAAAGCCGTACCGTCATTGTTGAAGTTACTGCCTACCAATGCGCCCAACGAAGCAGAAGATTTACGCAAACCAACTTTTTCTACCAGGTTTTCGTAAGTAATCGGCATGGTAGCCGTAGAAGAAGCGGTAGAAAAAGCGGTAACTAAGGGGTCAATGCCTTTAGTTAAGAGATGCTTGGCTGTTACCCAAGAGCCAAATTGCACTCGGAGTAAGTAATAGCAAGCCTGAAGAGCCAAGGCCAAAACTACTGCGATTACAAACACTATCAAAGACTTAAAAGGTGCAAAGCCCTGAATGGCGATCGTCCTAGCCACAATGCCAAATACGGCGATCGGCACTAGCATAATGACCCAATGCAGCATCTGAATCACGGTGGTAAACAACACAGTGATGATCTGTTCGATCGGTTTATATTCTGTTTTAGACTCAGCAATTTGTTTTTGCTTTAACATGCGCAGTGCTACGCCCATGGCTAAACCCAACAGCACCAAAGAAATAACGCTGTTTTTATCGGCAAAGGGTTTGATGATCGAATCGGGTACGATGCTATCTAGGAGCTGTAAGGGGTCGAAGCCTTTAGACTTGGCGGCAATTTCGGCGGCTTTTTCGGCGCTAGGCTTGCCGACGCTGTTCCAGTTACCAGGCTGTACCGTGTTGGCCACAAACAGGCCGATCACAATCGCCACAAAAGTATTGCTAGTCAGCAAAAAGCCCAGCTTTTTGGCGGCTCCACTAGGTAAGTCGGCGGTCATGAGAGTGTTGGCGATCGATAAAAAGATCAATGGGGTAGCCAACATGCTCAGTGCTCGCAAAACCAAGACTGCGGGCATTGCCAAGTTTTGGAGGTTTTCTTTGGGCAGCACAGGAGTCCCCGCCCCCAGCAAGATACCCACAATCACGGCCAGCACCAAGCCAATAATGATTTGAGTATACAGCGGTAATTTTAGAAGTTTAGACATATGCAAGTTTTTGCAGGAACGATATTTTATGGGTTACGATCTTTCATTTTATGCAGGTTTGCATTCCCAAGACTGTCGTCAAGACTTGTGGTCAATAATAAAAAGGCTATCAAGTTCAGTACAATCTAGTATGGATGGTATTTAACCATCGGCAGGTAATGCCGCAATAATCGCATCTAACAACTTTGCCACCGGCACCAACTCCAGACCAGGAATAGTGGGTAAAGATTGACTCTTAGGCACGATCGCCCGCTTAAACCCCAGCTTTACCGCCTCCTTCAGTCTTAACTCCAACTGCGAAACCGATCGAATCTGACCACCCAAGCCCACCTCTCCGATCGCTACCGTATGAGGAGCCACCGTGCGATCGCGGAAGCTAGCCACAATAGCGATCGCCATCCCCAAATCCACCGCAGGCTCACTCACATTCAAACCGCCTGCCACCGATAAATAAGCATCCAATTTAGAGAGCGGAATTCCCACTCTTTTTTCCAGTACCGCCAAAATTTGCACCAAGCGGTTGTAATCGATCCCGGTACCCGCCCGCCGAGGCGACGGATAGCTAGTCGGACTCACCAACGCCTGTAGCTCTACCACCAGCGGTCTGGTTCCCTCACAGGCCACCACGATCGAAGTCCCCGGCGACTGGTCATCAATGTTGCCCAAAAATAGCTGAGAAGGATTTGTGACCTCCACCAAACCCTTATCGACCATCTCAAATACCCCCAGCTCGTGGGTGGCTCCAAAACGATTTTTCACTGACCGCAGTAACCGATGCACCGCAAAGCGATCGCCCTCAAAATACAGCACTGTATCTACCAAGTGCTCTAATACTTTTGGGCCAGCGATCGCCCCTTCTTTGGTCACATGACCCACCAAAAACATACTGGTATCTTGGCGTTTAGCAATTTGCATCAGCGAAGCCGTGCATTCACGCACTTGTGCCACCGAGCCTGCCGCTGAGGTTAAGCTGGGCAGATACACGGTTTGGATACTGTCAATAATGGCCACATGGGGCTTTAATGAGGTGATTTCTTGCACCACATCATCCATATCGGTTTCTGCCAAAATGTACAGGTTTTGGCTCTGACAATCCACCCCCAGTCTGCCCGCCCGCAGCTTAATTTGTTTGCCCGATTCTTCCCCACACACGTATAGCACTCGATAATGTTTGGCCAGCTCGTTGGCGGTTTGTAACAGCAGCGTAGACTTCCCAATCCCTGGATCGCCACCGATCAGCACTAAAGATCCGGGTACAATACCACCGCCCAGGACTCGATCGAACTCGCCGTAGCCCGAACTCCAGCGCTGCTCTTGACTGTCGCTAATTTCTGGCAGAGTAATGGCAGTGCGCGATCGGGGGGCGCTGGTGTGGCTGGTTGGAACGGTGGCTCTGCTGATAATCCGGCCACTAGCTGCCTTGGCAGTGGGCAGTTGTTCTACCATTGAGTTGAATGTGCCACAGGCCGAACATTTGCCAAACCACTGGCCAGATTCTGCTGCACATTCGTTACAGACATAGATCGATCGGGGCTGTTTGGCCATGGGGGAATTTTGCTGATGGAGTTGCCAGAAACATACTAGCAGAAATAACAAGATGATGATAATCTTGTACTATGAGAATTGACGAGTGAGCTTAAACCTATGTTCGATAATTTTGTGAGCGCCCTTGGCGATCGATTTCGGCAGCAATACCCCCAAGGCAGCATTATTAGTGATTTGGTGCAAATTCATGGTGACCAGTATGTGGTCAAAGTATCAGTTTCGTTAGAAAACACTGTTTTAGTCAGCACTTTGGCGGCAGATGCTAACTTAATGCTGGCCGAAAATCGCGCCATGGAACGAGCATTAACAATTTTAGGGATCCGGGATGCGCAGCAGCCAGCTCATGAACCAATGAATTTGACAGTTACGCCCCTGCCCGATTTGCCGATCGGTTTGACTAATTCGATTGCCGAGAGCACCAGCGAAACCATTCTCGTAGACACGCAACCAACGATTTCTGCCAATAGTGAACCAGTAGTAAGTTTGCCAGAACCGTCATTAAACCCTGTAGGAATTGTCGAATCACCAATCATCATCGAGGAAATACCTCTCCCACCAGTTTCTGCTGTAACAGTTGCAGAACCCATCAGAATTCAGGTGGCCAGCGAAATTTTGGAACAGCCTACCAAGCTCGATCCTGAACCTAGTTTTTCAGAACCTAATGCAGAAATTACTATTTTGACCACGAATGGCAAATTTGCAGTAGATCCAGCACTACCAGAAGTCCCCATGGAAGCCCTCCCCGAACCAGAAGTTTCGGCTGGGAAAAGCAGTCGAACAAAGAAGGCTGCAACTACCTCAGATCCTTTACCAGCAGTAACTGCTGATGAAGCTCCCTTCGACGAAACCACCGTGCCAACCACCGTGCCAATCGCGGAGCCGCCCCTGAGTGTGACCGATATGATTCCAATGATCAACATGGAATTAAAGCGGTTGGGTTGGTCTAAAGATCGGGGACGCGACTATATGGTGTCGCTATACAACAAGCGTGCTAGTGCTCTGCTCAGTGACGATGAATTGTTTGGATTACTGCAACATCTTCAGGCTGAACTAGTAGTTTAGGCTAAGGCAAGAATTTTGTCGTTAGTAGAAGTGATCGCCAAAATTAGACAGCCCATGCTAGTCGTGGGCTGATGACTAGTGTTGGCAGCGGCAAAAGATCGATCGCCCACCTTGTACACCTTGCCATCATCATCAATAAAATTACCTTCCAAGACCAAAATAGACTCCCCGGTAGCGTGCCAGTGCTGGGGAAGCTTTCCGGGTACTTTGACCCGCAGGAAGTAGGCCAATTCAGCACTAACTTCATTTACATGCCAAACCACCATCTCCGAACCGATCGGCATGGGGAATGGTTCCCAGTTGGGTAAATCTATTGCTACTTGTTGCAGTTCGGCGATCGACCAATCCATCAAGTCTAATAAATTTGTTGGTTTAGCTGTAGTCCGATCCAAGCGCGCAAATAGCTTACTTTTTAAACCAGTAGGCAATGGCTCTAGAGGCACTCCATAGGCCAGAGCATTTCGCGCAGCCTGAAACTCGGCTAATTCTGCTTGTAGTGCCGTTGACATAGATAGCTCCTGCTCAAATTTGTCCTGCTCTTCTAAAATATCGAATGCGGCAGCAGCAACATCTTGAGCAGCCTCATATTGAGGATGGTCTTGAGGTGAGAATGAATTAGTCACAAATTGCTCCGGCCATTAAAGGGCATCAAGTAATTGAGGAATTGATCGCAGTTTTTCTAACCCCAACCGAACACGGGTTTTGACGGTGCCCAAAGCGGTGCCGGTATGTTCAGCGATCTCTCGCTGACTCCAACCCTGATAGTAAGCTAGTTCTAGTACTTGTCGCTGTTCGGTAGGTAAACTTGCTAAAGCAGTAAGCACCACCTGTCGCCGCTCGGCAACCTCTAGATCTAAACTGGCATCGTTGGTAGCTGTAGGGGTATCAAAAACCGTGACTGCCGTAGTCACTTTGCCTCGTCGCTGCTTAGAACGCAATCGATCGAGCACCCGACTACGGGTCATCATAAAAATCCAAGTATCGACCCGCGCTTTGGTCGAGTCATAAGATGCAGCCGTCATCCAAACTTTTGCAAATACGTCCATTACCACCTCTTCGCTTTCTTCTACTGAATTTAAGCTGCGATAAGCCACGGAGTAAACCACCCGCGCATATCGATCATACAATGCCGATAAAGCAGCTCTGTTTTGATTGACGACTTGCTGGATGAGGAAGAAATCTGGTTGAGGTAACTTCTCAGTTGCGTCTGTTGGAACAGAAAGAGAATCGTCACTGGGCATAGAAGACATGTAAGCTACAGCATCATTATATCAGCATGATCGGCTTATTAGGGCAATCTCTGCTAGGTTCAGAACCAATGCTTAAAACCAGACGACCCAAGCTAGTAAAAGGCTGAAAAAGGGAAAGACTCCCAATCGAGCAGATCTTTGGCTACCTGTTTTAAATCGGCGATCGGCCACTGTAGCAGCTCAGCCAAAACAACATGTTCACGTATCAAGAATAGATCAGTCGTCATCAATTACTCCCAGTATATTTCTCAGAAAGCTTGCTCTGTTTGCTTGTTTAGCTGTATCGATATACGCCAGAAAGCTTCAGTTGGATCTTTTACGTAGGTGTATTTGTTGAGCAGATCATGGTGGAGAAAAAATTTGCGCTAAATTCTAGCCTCAATAATCCCTAAATCTTGCAGCAGAATCTGTAACTCTGCCTCAGGAAATTTGCTGTTTTTCTGCTGATTGCTTCGTATTTGGGTGAAAAAATCTTGCATCAAAGCAATAGCACTGCGATATTTAATTATTGCTGAAATATAAATATCGTCTAGCTTAATAATTCCATCGGTATGTATTAGCTCAATATTATTCAGCATTATAGATCTTATCTCATGAGGTTTTAGATCTTTAGTTATGCTGTGCTTTTCATTGATTTTTAGTCGATCTTGCTCTGGGCATGAACTATATAATGAGCTAACTACGGCACCCAGGCTCGATAAAATTACTCCATAGTCATAAAAAATATGTTGATCGAAAAAGTTTTCTTCTTCTTTTGTTAAAGAAAAACTACGATCGAGTACCAAGCCAAAATCAGTCAAATAAGCTCGATCGCCGTCAGTGAGGACATTATTAAAATGGGTATCAAAGTGAATGACTCCCTGAGTTCTTAAAAAATCAACGGTTCTGAACAGGTCTGCCAAAGGCTGCTGGCATTTTCCTTGATTATCTTGCAGCCAAGTAGCCAACACATAAGGTATGTATTCTAAAAACAGCACTAATTCGTAGTTAGCCTTGGTTCTACCCAACACATAATTTCCGATATTGGCATTATTCCCCCAATATTCCACATACTTCTGGTGCTGTGCCATATCCACATCTACTCGCCAGCCCGAGAAGGGTATGATCCGGTAATGGTACATCAACGGAAAAGTGTTGATCGCACCATCCAGCACCCAATGAGTAGTTTTAAGATGAGCAATCAATTCTCGAAATACATTAAAACCCGCTGAGCCTATTCCATAGTTGTAGTAAGTCGGTAAGTCATAAAGGTTTTTGGTAGAAAGCAGATTATGGTACTCAACATCGGTTATTGGCACCCGTTTGACAAATACCGTAGATTCACCCATTTGAATAGTATGATTCATCCCCCAGCCCATACTTGGTTTATGATCATTAAACAGTGCCAGCAGTTGGACATTATCCAACTGGGCAATTTGCGAACTGAGCTGGAAATATCTTTTTTTTCTGTCTGCGAGAAAATTTTTAGTCATTTGTCAGCATTCCCTCCGGGCAGAGCCACGAAAATTCGGTAGAATAGAGCTGCTCATTTAGTTTCAGCGACCTTCTTTAAAGAAACGCTGGGCTATCGGTTAATAGAATCTAGCCTCCACTTTAACAAAATCGTGAATTTTCTCAACCTGCCTGCTTCCGCTGTTTTACTAGGCTCGATCGGCTTTGCCGCTGCCCTCATTTACTTCCCATACATTTTGGTGGCGATCGGTCGCTTTCAAGTGGGCTTTGACATGGGTGCTCCCCGTGCTAGTTTCGACAAATTGCCAGACTACGCCAAACGAGCTAACTGGGCACACCAAAACTCCTTTGAGACTTTTGTTACCTTTGCTGCCGCTGCCCTAATGGCCTATGTCACCAAGCAAGATTCTGCTTATGCTGCTAACTTAGCCATTGCTTTTGTAGCCGCTAGATTGCTATTCTCAGTTTTCTACATCATCAACTTTCCGATCGGGCGGTCTCTAATGTTTGGCATTGGCTCATTTGCCACCGCTACCCTGATGATCATCAGTATCAAAAGTGCCCTAGGATAGAGTATTCGGAGGATATATATTATGGCTTCTAGTTATTCATTTGATGTGGTCAGCGACTTCGATCGCCAAGAGCTGGTCAACGCGATTGATCAGGCTACCCGCGATATCAGCAGCCGCTACGACCTTAAAGATACCAACACCACCTTGGAGTTGGGTGAAACCACCATCAAAGTCGAGACTGCTAGTGAAATGACTCTCACTGCCGTCCATGACATCATCCAGTCCAAAGCGATTAAACGTGGTTTAGAGCTGAAGATTTTTGATTATGGCAATATCGAAGCAGCCAGCGGCAATCGCATCCGCCAAGAGATCACTCTGCGCAAAGGTATTTCTCAAGAAATTGGGAAGCAAATTAGCAAGCTGATCCGAGATGAATTTAAAAAGATTCAAGCCTCCATTCAAGGCGATGTGGTGCGGATCACGGCTAAAGATAAAGATGAGTTACAGACCGTAATTCAGCGCCTGAAGCAAGAGGAGCTACCTGTAGCTTTGCAGTTTACCAACTACCGTTAAACCGTGTTGATTTCCAAAGAAGCCCGTGAGGCGATCGCCCTACCCAAATCTCAAATTCCGCACTTTACCTGGGGCAGCCGCACTTACCTGATGGGAGTGCTAAATGTCACTCCGGACAGTTTTAGTGATGGCGGCAAGTACGCCACTGCGGCGCGGGCTTGTGCTCAAGCACGACGGTTGGTGGAAGCTGGCGCTGATATTTTAGATATTGGCGGCGAATCAACTCGTCCAGGGGCAACTCCGGTGGGTTTGCAAGAAGAACTCGATCGGGTAATGCCAGTAATTGTGGGAATTCGGGAGCAGTTGGGAGAAATCCCGATTTCGATCGACACCACCAAAGCTGCTGTAGCTCAAGCTGCGGTAGAGGCCGGAGCCACTTGGGTAAACGATATCTCTGGCGGAGTTCAAGATCTGGCGATGTTAGAGGTAGTGGCTAGGCTAGGGGTGCCAATTTGCCTGATGCACATGCGCGGCAATCCCAAAACGATGCGGGGACTGACGGAGTACCAAGATCTGGTGACAGAAGTTGGTGATTTTTTGGAGGCACAGATTGCGGCGGCGATCGACTGTGGCATTGCCCAGCACAACATTATTATCGATCCTGGTATTGGCTTTGCCAAGACTGCCAATCAAAGCATTGAGCTGTTAAAAAAACTCGATAAATTAAGAGATAGACTCCCTTATCCTCTGCTGGTTGGGGTATCTCGCAAGAGTTTTATTGGACATATTCTCGATCGACCTAATCCGCTCGATCGCACTTGGGGTACGGCGGCAGCTTGCTGTGTGGCAATCGATCGGGGTGCAGATATTCTGCGCATTCACGATGTCGCTGAAATGCAAGATGTTTTGCGAGTGGCAGACGCGCTATTACGATGAATTGGCAGCAGCTATGTTTTGAAGTGAGAAAAACATAGCTGCTCTTGTTTTGACCCAAATAAACACAAAAAGTAAATTTATGTTAACTTTGGGTCTCTGAAAATAATTATTAATGTTACATTAAAAACTACATCAAGTTTTTTAGTGCAGCTTTGTAAAATAAAGCCAGCTCAGTTTTCTACCATGCTTTTGTTTAGCAACCATTTAGCTAAACGAAGGTGAACTGGTTGCGATTATGGAACTAATTAGCTTGCACCTGATGATAAATTGACCGATGCCTATCAGCCTAATCATAAGGAGGCCAGATAAATGACATGGATAATAAGATATCATAACCTATCATCTCAGTCCGTTGGAATTACTCATTATGGGGGTATCACGGAAGAGGTAGTAGGTGAGGTAAATCATGAACCGGCTAATCATTTAGATACTGGCGGTACCGACTATTTATCCCTTGATCAAAATGCGTTGACATTTATTGCTAGTGGTGGCGTTGATATCTATCAGGGATTGCGTGTGAGTGACAAAACTCTTTGGGTTCGCTTGCACATGCCCGTCCAAGTTTTTGGCGTAGGTACGTCTCCATATTGGTACTATCAAATCAATGATGGATCAGATCCAGGCTTAGATTCTGGTGCATGGTCTCAACATGATGCCGATACAGTTGAAACTACAGTCAATAATTTAAATGTCAAATTGAGTCCTACAAAATCTCATACAGAGATTACGGTAGAAGTCAGACTAGATGACCAATCTTAAAGCAACTAAAGCTTTTGATTTTATTGAAAGCTTTAGTTAAAGCCACGAAAAATGAACTGTCCTAAAATACAAATAAGATATTGTGGAGAACTGAATCATGGAAGAAGAAATTTTTGAAGAAGTTTCCTCAAATGAAGAAGCAATGAGTGTTGCCTCTTCAGTAGAAACTGAAAGCGAAGTATCTGAAGAAGAAATAGATCAAGAAGAAGTTGCAGCCTTTAAGGATAAAGCCTTAAAAACAGCAAGTAGTTTTAAGGATTGGGTAGTTGGTAAACTTAAAGGCATATCTGCTGCAGATATTGTGATGCTGGGCACTGGCATTCTTCTTGTCTATCAAATCATTGAGAAACATACCCAGGTTGCTGAGCAAGGAGGCCAAAAAATTAAGCTTAGAAGTGCTATCGACGGGACAAGAGCGACTTTGGTTGATAAGTATAATGAAACTATTCATGCAGTGGCGCAAAAAACCAAAGATAATACCGATTTGTGGAATAGGTTGTCCCCAGAACATCAAAAGGTTATTCAAGAAGAGATTGATATGGATGGGGATACATATTGGCTGCTAAATGGGGAAACTCTCATGGAAAAGTTGGCCGAAATGCCAATTTATGACCCTACTCCTTAGTAGATAATACTGGATTAATTCTCGATAAGAAAATCTTACTTTTTTTTATCGAGAATTGTCAATATTGCAAATACCAAAATATTGTTTAAATAGCTTGTTGCGAAGTGTGTAAATGGAAGAGTTTATTATTATAATACTAGAGGTTATTGAATCCTCTGATTTGATAGCTGATAGCGCGTTGCTGATCTCAGAAAGTGCTATTTTGTCGGAGTTAGCGTTTGATATGAGTATTATGGAAGATGTATATGCTGAAATAGTTGAATCTTTAGATATCTTCAAAAAGTGGATGATAAAAACTTTTGAGCTAACTAATGACATAGTTAATGCCATGCTGACTTTACAGTTAATTTACAACATGGTATACAGTCATTATCAAAAAGTTTCTGATAGTGGAATGTGTATATCAGTAGAGGTAGCGCTAGATGATATAGAAGGCACTTTGAAAAAGAATTATAAGAAAATGATTACACTCGCTCAAAAAGAGATAGCGTCAGCTAAATTCAACAATCTGCCAGAAAGTATCCAAGATAAAATTTTAGCGATTGAACACCAGAGTCCAATGGAATATTGGTTGGGCGCGAAAACAGAGATAATGAATTCTTTAAAGAAAATACCTTTTTACAATGATTGATAAGTTCTACGGGTAGCAATTTAACGTGGGGCAAATATTCAAATACATTCTAATTCTAAATCTGATTTCAGGCTGCTTTGTACTAATTAAAAAGATAAAGTTTTATCGTTAATTTTGTCTTTAAAGAAACTAATTAACTCCCGGTTCACTGTCTGTGGAACTTCCTGTTGAATCCAGTGCCCACACTGAGGAATCAGCTTTAGCTGAAAAGGTGCACTGACCAACTTGGCCATGCCGTTAGTCAACTTTTGACTGAGCATACTGTCTTCTTCACCCCAAAGTACCAAAGTTGGCGAAGTGATTAGCCGCTGGGTAGTACCTAAATTATTCAGCCAGCTTTGGGGAGCCAAAAAGTTACGGTAGTAGTTTAAAGCTGCTTCCAAAACACCGGGCTTAGCCAAGGCTTCTTGATATATCTGGTTATCTTCGGCGCTAAAAGCTCCTTTGCGGATCGCTTGACCTCGGAAGACATTTAGGACAAATTCTTTGATATTTTGCTGAATCAGCCACTCGGGGATCCCAGGCATTTGGAAAGCGAAGAGATACCAGCTTCGGCGGAACTGATCGAGGTTGGTGCCAATTTCTTGTAAAAACTGTTGAGGGTGGGGAGCATTCAGAATCGCCAGCTTATCTAACACCTGGGGAAACTTTTGGGCAATGTGCCAAGCGATCGCCCCACCCCAGTCGTGACCCACAATGTGCGCCTTGGTGTAACCCAAGGACTTAATCAAGCCCATCACATCGCTGCTGAGCGTATCTAAGTCATAGCCGCTAGCGGGCTTATCAGAATAATTGTAGCCGCGTAAATCTGGGACTACTACTTTAAAGTGGCGCGCCAATACCGGGATTTGGTGCCGCCAAGAATACCAAAACTCCGGAAAGCCATGAAGCAAAATTACTAACTCCCCTTCTCCTTGAGTAACACAATGCAGACGAATATTATTGGTCTCTACAAACTGATGCTGCCATTCCGCTTGGAGCGATGCTGTGTAAGGTTGCATGAAGGGGTGAGGTGAGTATTTAATATTTCGAGATTAGCATTTCGGCAGCCAAATGGCATCGGCAAACACCGAATTAGGCTACCAAAACTGGCACCGGAAACTTCAGTAGACTTTCGAGTTCCTGAAGCTGGCTGATCGCTTCGGCTCCTTCGAGCTTCATCAACTCGCGGCCATTGCGGCGTTCAGTCCAATTGATGCTGCTATCCGAGACAAAAAATCTGATTTGATGGCCGTCGGCGAGGCTGACCATAAACGACGCACTTTCGAGTACATCGCCACAGGTGTACCAAGAAGTCATGTAACCCTTATTTTCTAGGGCGATCGATAAAGCCTGTAAATCTACGATCAGATCTTTCACTAATTCACGATGCTGTGCAGCTAGTCTTCCAAACATTTGGTATTTTCCTCAGTGATACCCAGTTGCCATTATAGCTTAATTATTTTTTAATGTTCTTTTTTAAAAAAATCTGGTATTGATCCCCGCTATTCTGCCGTCCACCAGCCCGCTGCTGGCCCAATAAATCTGACCGTCAGCCAGAGCAGTGCCAAGCCACCAATGCCGTACCATGCCCCACGAGTACTCCAAATCACAAAATCTTGAGACTGCTTTTTGGTCAAAGCTAGCCAAGGCACAATGCGATCGCTGTTGGTAGGAGTATCACCGGTTTGTTTCCGTCGTTTTGCTTCACCCATATTTCTTAACCATGATCCAAGAGTTCACTTGCCATTGTACCCGATGAGCTAATCATGAATTTATTTATGGCTCTTGAATTATCAAATATTAAGTGCTGCTGCCTAGGGCAGCAGCACTTAATTTCTAGTCGGATTCTAAAAGATAATCTAGTTTGTGACCCACCATTTATCATCTAGGTACTCTAGAGGAATTTTTGAGGAATCTGGTTCCAGACCTAATGAAGCAATTTTCTCAAACCACTGAGTTCGTAGGCTGGTTGGTAAAGTGCTACCGCACCAAGGGCAGCACTTTATCTCAATAAATGAGGAGCCACCATCTAAAACTGAAATCCCATATTCACGGAACTTTGATAAGTAAATAACAGGAACTTCTTTAGACAAAAGATTCTGTTTCATCTCAGAACAACAAACTAAATCTGACATAATTACCGTCCCATGCACTTAAATTGTAATTTTTCTTCCATTTACAGCCGCTTTGTAAAGAACACCAGTCCCTGGGTCAGCGGAACCCAAATGTATGCCGTTAGAATCGTATACCTCTATGTCGCTATGAGTATTATCCCATTCATAATATCTTTTCTTACTACCACTCAAGCCATTGGTCTTCGTACCACCACGCCAAGCTGTTAAACCTTGCCAAATGGGACTCGTAGCCTTAGTATACGCTTGAGCTATTTTGAAGTTCGCAATTGTATTTTCTTTAGAAAGAGAAACTTCTGTGAAAAGTGTCCCAGAAATGCCCATTAGAGCAATTAGTGCCAAGAAAGACCTAATAATTTTCATGAAATTTTTGGATTTTGGTTTACGTACAGGTGTATAGTACCGTATTGTCCAGATAACAAGTTGATCTATTGCCTGGAATACTGGCACGTATTTGCCCAAATCATGACATCCTTGCGCAGTTGTTAGTGTTTTAGATCTTCAACGTAAACTTATGTAAACAATCATGAAAATCTTCTGAATTACGCCGAAATCAGCAAGCTGAAGGGCATTGCTCGATCGAACACCGCAAAATCCGCCTCCCAAAAGGTTGAAATGTCTGATTCACCTTGCTTCTCAGGCCAGAAGGGGATTAACATAAACCAAGAAATGCAGCTTGCCTGCCATATTAAAAATATCAAATAGACACTTTATTACTTGGAGGGGCGTAGTCAATGGGGCTACCTTGGTATCGAGTACATACAGTCGTCCTGAATGACCCAGGTCGGTTGATTTCTGTACACTTAATGCACACTGCTCTAGTAGCAGGTTGGTCTGGTTCGATGGCTTTATTTGAGCTATCTACTTTTGACCCTAGCGATCCAGTTTTCAATCCGATGTGGCGGCAAGGCATGTTTGTGCTGCCATTCATGGCGCGCTTGGGCGTTACCAAGTCTTGGGGTGGTTGGAGCGTTATTCCAGGCGAATCGGCTGCCGATGCAGGCTACTGGTCGTTTGAAGGCGTTGCTGCTGCTCACATTATCCTGTCTGGACTGCTATTTCTAGCTGCCATCTGGCACTGGGTATATTGGGATTTAGATCTTTTCAAAGATCCTCGTACCGGTGAGCCTGCTCTAGACTTGCCCAAAATGTTTGGTATTCACCTGTTCTTGTCGGGGCTACTCTGCTTTGGCTTTGGAGCATTCCACCTCACCGGTCTGTTTGGTCCGGGGATGTGGGTGTCTGACCCTTACGGAATTACCGGTCATGTGCAGCCAGTGGCTCCTGAATGGGGGCCGTCAGGCTTTAATCCCTTCAATCCGGGCGGCGTAGTGGCTCACCACATCGCGGCTGGTACTGTCGGAATCATTGCTGGTTTGTTCCACTTGACTGTTCGTCCACCAGAGCGTCTATACAAAGCGCTGCGGATGGGGAATATCGAGACTGTATTGTCTTCGAGTATTGCTGCGGTGTTCTTTGCGGCGTTTATCGTGGCTGGAACTATGTGGTATGGCAACGCAACCACTCCGATCGAGCTATTTGGCCCGACTCGTTATCAGTGGGATGGCGGCTACTTTACTCAAGAAATTTCTCGTCGGGTACAAAGCAGTATCAACGACGGTAAAACTGAAGAGCAAGCTTGGCAGGCAATTCCTGACAAATTAGCCTTCTATGACTACGTTGGTAATAGCCCTGCTAAAGGCGGTCTGTTTCGGACTGGAGCCATGGACAAAGGCGATGGTATCGCTCAATCTTGGTCTGGCCACCCCATCTTCAAAGACTCTGAAGGCCGTACTTTAAATGTACGCCGCCTGCCTAACTTCTTTGAAACCTTCCCAGTTGTGATGACTGACTCCGAAGGTGTGGTAAGAGCAGATATTCCGTTCCGGCGGGCAGAATCGAAGTATAGCTTCGAGCAAGCTGGTGTAACTGCGACTTTCTACGGTGGTGCTTTGAATGGTCAAACTTTCAAGGAACCTGCTCAAGTTAAGGCGTTTGCCCGGAAAGCTCAAGGCGGCGAAATCTTTGAATTCGATCGCGCTACTTTGAATTCTGACGGTGTATTCCGGACTAGCCCACGTGGCTGGTTTACCTTCGGTCACGCAGTGTTTGCGCTGCTGTTCTTCTTTGGCCACTTGTGGCACGGTGCTCGGACTATCTACCGCGATGTATTCGCTGGGGTAGAAGAAGGTATCGAAGAACAAATCGAATTTGGTAAGTATGCCAAACTGGGTGATACAACTACCCTAAAGAAAGAAGCGACATAATAGAAATAGTGGGGGAGAGCTAGCTCTCTCCTGCTGTTGTTATTAAATTTGTAGAGGAATAAATGGAAGCTACTATTTATATTTTGGTAACAGCCTTGGCACTTGGAGTAGTCTTCTTTGCTATTGCTTTTCGGGAACCCCCGCGCATTCCCCGCAGCGGTGACAAGGATTAATTGATTTTCTGTTAATAAGCCTCATCGTCAAGATGGGGCTTATTATTGTTTAAAACTACCAAGATTGATTTCTAATGCGCAAGAATAAAGCTATGCAGTGGTCGAAACTGCTATACCCTCAGCGCTTAGGGCGTACCCAAGCCGAAGACCTCAGCGTAGCTCGTACCCCTTTTCAGCGAGACTTCGATCGATTAATTTTTTCGGCGGCTTTTCGGCGGCTAAAAGACAAAACCCAGGTTTTTTCTCTGAGCCAAAATGATTATGTGCGAACTAGGTTGATCCATAGTCTAGAAGTGGCTAGTGTGGGTCGATCGCTGGGGCGAATAGTCGGTGAAAAAATTGTTACCCAAGTAGAGCATATTACGGCGGCAGATATTGGCGACATTGTAGCGGCTGCCTGTATTGCTCATGATATTGGCAATCCACCCTTTGGGCATTCTGGCGAAAATGCCATTCGATCGGGCTTTCAGACTTGGCACAAATTACAGCCCGCTCTAGATTTATCGGCAGCAGAACAGGCCGATTTAGATAACTTTGAAGGCAATGCCCAGGGTTTTCGGATTTTGGCACGGTTAGAGATCCCTCATCGATCGGGGAGTTTGCAGCTTACTTGCCCGACTATTGCCGCTTTTGCCAAGTATCCCCGCCAATCTCAGCCCGGTTCCACTGCCAAATATGGTTTTTTTCAGGCCGATCGAGAGCTGTTTACGATGGTCGCGGAGACAGTGAGTTTGTTGCCCAGGGGAGATGGAGCTTGGTGTCGGCATCCTTTGACTTTTTTGGTGGAGGCAGCGGATGATATTTGTTATTTAATTATTGATATTGAAGATGGCTATCAGATGGGCTATTTGAGTTTTGGGGAGGTGGTGGAATTGTTGAATAAAATTGCTTGCTTAGATATTTCGTTGGAGTCGGGAGCAGAGGCGGAGCAGGTGATGCATTTGCGGGCGAAGTCGATCGATATATTAGTGAAGGAAGCAGCAGATAATTTTCTGGCTCATGAGGTGGCGATGTTGCATGGTGAGTTTGATGGAGATTTGTTATCGTTGAGTAGTTATCGGCAGGCGTTGGCGACTATTAATGACAAGGCTCGTCGATCAATTTTTCAGCATCCTCATGTAGTGGGGGTGCAGATTGCGGGGTATGAGGTGTTGGGTAAGCTGTTTACAGAATTTGCGACGGCGCTGCATCAGCCAGA
Organism: Synechococcales cyanobacterium; assembly: GCA_043721015.1. GTDB lineage: Bacteria > Cyanobacteriota > Cyanobacteriia > Cyanobacteriales > Chamaesiphonaceae > JAAFHZ01. Next base: position 20,940 of record JAYSRP010000254.1, read on the forward strand.
GAGTTCTAAAAGTCAGTTGGTGTTGCAGATGTTGCCGGTAGCTTACCGTCCTCATAAAGACGAAGATAGTTATCAGCAGTTGCTGCGAGTCACAGATTTTATTTCTGGAATGACTGATTCTTATGCTACACGGTTGTTTCAGCAGTTTTCTGGGATTTCGTTACTGTGATTTTACTGCCGTGATTTAGTTCGATCAATCATTTTTTCTACCGCATCTAGCATAATTTCTGGTTGATCGGCCCACACAAAATGGCTGCTCTGAGGTGCCAATAATTGCTCTGAATTGGTGGAAACTTTGGCTAGAGCAAGATGGATCCGATCCCTGGCTTGATCGGCTGGGTTCATTAACCATCCCCAGAACACCGCAGGTAAGGGGATTCGTAAAAAGGTGGTGGCTTTGATGTTGATCACTGGCAAGCTGCCGAGATTATTGGCAACTCGTAGCTGTCTACCGCTGGTATCTAGGCTGTTCATTTCTCTGGCCATGGTTAGCCAATGACTAGCGCGGTAAAAGGATCTTTTGACTTGCTTTAGTCTGGTGGGTTCACAGTGCTTTAACTCTGGCTTAATGATTTCAAATATGCCTAATAAACCAAGGATTCTGACGATGCCTAGGGCGGCTCCGATGCTAACGAAGACAAAGGAGACTGCAAAGAATATTTTGAGTATTTTGGAAGGTTGATAGATTCAATGTGTTTGATTCAGCCTTTGACCGAGCTGGTTTTTCTTTTAGATGATATCATCACTCGTTTAAGATATTTTTTGTATCTTCATATACAATGATCAATCTACAATGTTGCAGACTAGATAATCTCAGCTCTTTATCAAATTACATTCCGCCTCAGCATAATACAAAAAATGACTAGCAAGAATAAAAGAGTCTGGCCAAATCCTCAAGTAATGGGTAAAATAGTCGGTCAATCTATATCAGTATTTCGCTATGGTGGCAAAGCCTTAAACTTAGTTTGGACTACTAGTAAGCAGTTGACTATAGCTCTAGCGATTCTGGCCTTAATTGGTGGGTTGTTACCAGGATCGATCGCCTACATTGGCAAATTAATTGTAGATAGCGTAGTGTTAGCCAACCGTAGTGGTTTGATAATCAATCGCCAGAATGCCCTGGGCTACGTAGCCTTAGAAGCAGTCCAAATTATTTTATTAGCCGCCACCCAAAAAGGCTTAGTCGTCTGTCAATCGCTCCTGCGAGTTTTACTTGCTCAACGAGTCAACGAGCTAATTCTCGAAAAAGCCCTGACTTTAGATCTGGCACACTTTGAAGACTCCGAGTTTTACGACAAAATGAGCCAAGCTCGATCGCAGGCTTCTAGTCGTCCTTTGTCTTTAATTAACCGCACCTTTGGTTTAGGTCAATCGGCTCTGACTCTTTTGACCTTTAGTGGCCTGCTCTGGCAATTTTCTGGTTGGGCAGTACTGGTGTTAATTGCAGCGGCGATTCCCTCGTTTATTGCCGAAACTCGGTTTTCGGCACATGCTTTTAGGTTATTCCGGTGGCGATCGCCAGAAACTCGGCAACAGCATTATTTAGAAACATTGCTGGCGCGAGAAGACTACGCCAAAGAAGTACAGCTTTATCAGCTTGGGGATATGCTGTTACAGCGTTACCGGGAGATTTTTAATCGACTTTATCGGGAAGACCGTAATCTGACGATTAAAAAAGGAATTTGGGGATATTTGTTGGGTTTGTTAAGCACAGGGGCATTCTATGCCGCCTATGCTTGGATGGTGATTGCCGCGATCGGCGGGGCAATTACTTTAGGGGAAATGACGATGTATTTGGTGGTGTTTCGCCAGGGGCAGGCTACATTCACTGCGGCGCTGACTTCGATCGGTGGCATGTACGAAGATAACTTGTATTTGGCGAATCTTTATGAATTCTTAGAGCAGCCGATGCCTCAGTCTCAGGGGAAAGTTACGGAGGGGATATCTCAGGACGGCATTCGGTTTGAGCAGGTTTCGTTTAGTTATCCCGGCAGTCAGCAGGCGGTTTTGAATAATATTTCCCTGCATTTGCCTTTGGGTGAAAAACTGGCGATCGTCGGTGAAAATGGTTCAGGGAAGACTACGTTAATTAAGTTATTAACGAGGCTATATGTTCCTAGCAGTGGCCGAATTTTGTTGGATGGAGTGGATTTGAACGATTGGGATATCGATGCTTTGCGGCGCAGAATTGGGGTGATTTTTCAGAATTTTGTGCAGTATCAGTTTACAGCGGGTGAAAACGTAGGGGTGGGAGATGTGGGGCATTTGAATGATCATCTGGAGTGGGAGACTGCGGCGAATAAAGGGATGGCAAAGCCTTTTATTGATGCTTTGCCGCAAGGGTTTGATACCCAGTTAGGCAAGTGGTTTAAGGATGGTCAGGAGTTATCTGGTGGTCAGTGGCAAAAAATTGCTTTGTCTCGGGCTTTTATGCGATCGAACGCCGATATCCTCATTTTAGATGAGCCAACTGCGGCGATGGATGCGGAGGCGGAAATGAATATTTTTAATCATTTTGGTTCTTTGACTCAAGATAAAATGGTGGTGTTAATTTCTCATCGTTTTTCGACGGTGCGCATGGCGGATAAAATTGTGGTGATGGCTGGGGGGGAAATTATTGAGCAGGGCAGTCATGAGCAGTTGTTGGCCGATCGGGGGCGCTATGCTCATCTTTTTTCGTTGCAGGCTGCTGGGTATCAATGATCAGGATGATGTTGGCTGGTGGGGTGGGCGGGTTTTTATTTTTTTATGGGGGTTTCCCGATCGTTGTCGGATAAACCCGCCCCTACAAGGTGATTACCTGTTCAATGATGTCGGCGGCTTGTTTTACTCCGCCGGAATTTTTGATGGTTGATTGCATCTTTTGGGCATTTTCTCGATAAGATTTGTCGGTTAAAACTGTTTCGATCGCCGATCTTAGTTTAGCTACTGTGGCTTTCTTTACGGGTATGACTAATCCGGCACCAACTCTAGTCATGCGCGCGGCAATACCGGGCTGTTCATTAGTAATTGGGATGGCGACAATCGGTACTCCCGCACTCAAAGCTCCAATAGTGGTATTTAGTCCAGCATGGGTAATTACTAAAGCTGATCGATCGATTAATGCCTGATGAGGCGCATAAGCTACCAAAATTGGCTTGCCAGCTAGTTTCACTGCACTAAGATCTTGGTTAGGATTACCCAAAGAGATCACTAACTGTGCATCTAAATCTACGCATGCAGCGGCAATTAATTCAAAGATCTGCCAATTCCGATTTTGCAAGGTGCCTAAAGAAGCATAAATTAATGGCTGATCAGTCAATTGTTCCCAGGGAAATTTCATCTGATTAGCATTTACTGGTTCTTTACTTTCCGGGTCTTGTAATGGTCCAACATAGTGAAGACAAGCCGGTAGGTTTTTGCGGGGAAAATCAAAAGCTGCTGGGATCTGACAAATTTGAGCCAACTGTGAACCAGCCATTTCTCGGTCAGCATGAGCTGGTAATTGCCACTGTTGACGCTGTTTTACTACAGTCTGCCATAGAGATTCGGTGAGGTAATCGGCCAAAGCATTACCCAAACGATTCCGCAGCTTAGCTGCAAAATTATTTTGATATTCCCAGTTGGTGAAGTATGGTGGTACTCCTGGCTCGCGGTTGATTATTAAAGCATTGCAAATGCTCACGAAGGGTATTTTTAATCGATCGGCTACCGTGCCCACTGCCAAGCTGATTTGATCAATGATTAAAGCTTCTACCTTACTGGCTTGAATGGCGATCGGGGCTTCTCGTAGCAGCATGGTGGTTTCGGACTGAAAGAAAGCCACCGTAAATTTCAATCCGGGTAAACCATCTAACTCTCCTAGTCTCTGCATAGTCGCGTTCATTGTGCCGAGAGGGAAATCTGCTGCCCCCAATTCATAAAAATTTAAGCCAGACTGAGCTATCTTCTCGCGCACATCTGGCAGACCAAATAGAGTCACCTGATGGCCACGACGAATCAGTTCCCGACCAAGATTACACATTGGGTTCAGGTGTCCGATCGTTCCGGGGCAGAAAATACCAAAATGAGTCATAGTATTAAACCAAGTTAATTAGAGATTCATGATTTTACCTGTTTCTGTTCATTGGGAACAGCGGATACTAATTCCGCTATTTATCTGAGAGAAGGCCAGTAAAACCCGTCGCTTTCGTCTAAAAAGCTGTATTTGGTAGATTACTGAACCAAATCAGCAATCCCAAGGTAATCTATAATATCTTGGCGCAATCGCGTCGATCGAACACAGATAATTTCGCGGTAAATTTTGATGAGCAGAGTAGGAATTGGCATTCGCACCGCCAGCGCCAAACAAGAGCGCGCTGCTGGACAGATCCATGTGTATGATGGCGCAGGCAAAGGCAAGTCTCAGGCTGCCCTCGGCGTAGTTTTAAGGTCGATCGGGCTAGGTATTGAAAGCAAGACCGACCATCGGGTGCTCCTCTTGCAGTTCCTCAAGGGAGCAGAGCGAGAATATGACGAAGACGCGGCGATCGCTGCTTTGCGGCAGGCTTTTCCTCATTTGATTGACCAGGTGCGCAGTGGCCGCGCCGAATTTTTCGATCGAGATGGCATTACTGAGTTCGATCGGGCGGAAGCCCAGCGGGGTTGGGATGTAGCCAAAGGGGCGATCGCCTCAGATCTATACACCGTGATCGTTTTAGACGAACTGAGTCCGGTTATCGACTTAGGGTTGCTGGATGTAGCCGATATTGTTACAACCATTGGTCGCAAGGCTCATCACCTAGAAATTATTATTACTGGCCGCGATGCCCCGCCAGAATTGATTGAGCTGGCCGATCTTCATTCCGAAATGAAGCCGCACTTGCACCCAGAAGCCAAGGCACAGGGCATTGAGGGCATCGAGATTTATACCGGTGATGGCAAGGGTAAATCTACCAGTGCTTTGGGTAAAGCTTTGCAGGCGATCGGGCGGGGCATTAGCCAAGATCGCACCCATCGGGTGCTAATTATGCAGTGGCTCAAAGGGGGCGATGGCTATACCGAAGATGCGGCGATCGCCGCGCTTAAGGAAAGTTATCCCCAGTTAGTGGATCATCAGCGCTGTGGTGGAGACTCAATTGTCTGGCGCGGTAAGCAGCAAGAAATTGATTTTATCGAGGCCGAGCGGGGCTGGGAAATTGCCAGTAGCGCTTTGGCTTCGGGGCTATACAAGACCATCATTATGGATGAGCTGAACCCGACCGTAGATTTAGATCTACTGCCAGTAGATATTATTGTGGAAGCGCTGCTGGACAAACCACCAGGCACTCAAGTCATTATTACCGGTCGCTGTTTTAATACGCCTAAATATTTTGATCTGGCCAGCATCCACTCCGAGATGGTCTGCCATAAGCACTATGCCAACAGCGGAGTTAATCTCCGCCGGGGCGTAGATTTCTAGCATGGTTTTAGATCATGAGCTAACCCGTAAAACTGACCACCATTAAACTCAAATTCTGCGACTAATTGCCAGTTCAACTTTTTGGTATGGGCAGCGTAGGAACGAGGGTTGAGTTGGTTGATGAAGGTGACTCCAACTTGGTATCGATCGGCAAAGCTTTGTCGCATAGTTTTAAACAACGAGGGTAGTACTTGCTGCCCCCGATATTTTTTGTCTACACAGACGATGCGTAAATTTTGAAACCCCCCATCCTACGCAGTATGGTTCCTACTACCTACTAAGTTTGCTCAAAGCTTTGGTAACATTCTAGTAGTTTGGGGTTTTGACTTGTTTTTGACATTGTTAAAAGTCAAATGATATTCCAAATTCTTTGCAAATTCACGATCAGTCCAGGCAAAACTTCTTCCCCAAAAAGCTGCAAAGGATTTTCTAATACTTCCACAACTTGACCGACTCGATATATTTCTACCCGGCGGTTTTTAGGATCGATTAACCAGCCCAGCCGCGCACCATTATTGAGGTATTCTTGCATTTTTTCTTGTAGTGGTGCCAAATTATCTGAAGCAGATCGTAACTCCACTACAAAATCAGGACATATGTGAGGAAAAGTGCCTTTTTCTGCATCTGTCAAAGCGTTCCAACGAGTGCTGCTGACCCAAGAAACGTCTGGAGATCGATTAGCCCCATTGGGTAAAATAAAGCCCGTCGAAGATTCAAAAGCTCTGCCTGCTTGATCGTTCTGTTCACACCAGTTACCCAGTTGCACAATAAGCTTAAAGTTTCGATCGCCAGTTTCCCAGCCAGTTGGTGGACTCACAATTAATTCTCCGGTAGCATTGCGCTCTAGTCGCAGCTCTGAGTTGGCTCGTGCCAACTCTGCAAACTGTTCTGGAGTAACTTGTAAGTAAACCTCTGCTGGTAAAAATAGAGCCAGAGTGGATTGTGACACAATCTCTGACGAGGCTTTAGCTAAAACCATGACAACTCCTGAGTAAGTAAACAGCAGAGCTTACAAAACAAATTATAATTTATTGTCGATAAAGTCCGCCAGCAGCCTCTACATAACGTCAGCGATTCTGCCTGAGCAGAAATCCTGATAACAGATGTACTGATTCTATTCAGTTTGTTGCTGTAGTACCTGATGCAAACCATCCCGGCCAACCAGCTCAAAAATTTCATCTAAGATAGTGCGAGCGCCTTGTTCACATAGCGCCACGGCCAGATCTTTACCCAACTGTTCTGCCGCTGTTACTGCGCCGGTAACTTGATTTTTGATCATAGTTTGGCCATCTAAAGTAGCCACCATGCCGGTGAGAGTTAACTGATCGCCCTCAACTAGGGTGTTTACCCCGATCGGCACCTGACAACCACCTTCTAAGGATCTCAAGAAAGAGCGCTCTGCGATACAGCGTGCTGCCGTCGCTGGATGCTCCAAAGATTTCAGCACTTCTAGTACCTCTTGATCGTCAATGCGGCACTCAATGCCCAAAGCACCTTGACCAACTGCGTGCAGCGAAATTTCTGGAGGAATAATTTGATGAATTCTATTTCCTAAATCTAAACGACCCAAGCCAGCCGCCGCCAAAATTAGGGCATCGTAATCGCCGCTGTCTAGCTTCTCTAAACGAGTAATCACGTTTCCCCGCACATCTTTAAAAACGAGGTGAGGATAATGATATCGCAACTGTGCCAAGCGCCGCAGAGAAGAAGTACCCACTACCGAGCCAGCGGGCAAAGTTTCTAACTGATACTGTTGATTTTTGGTGTTCACCACCAAGGCATCTGCCGGATTTTCTCGCTCGGTAATGCAGCCCAGCACTAAGCCTGCGGGTAAATTGGTGGGCAAGTCTTTGAGAGAATGCACCGCAATATCTGCGGTGTTGTCGAGCATTTTAACTTCTAGCTCTTTAGTGAACAGACCTTTATCGCCAATCTTGGCCAAAGGCACGTCCAAGATTTTGTCGCCTTTGGTACTCATGGTTTCGACCTCAAAAGTGCGATCGGGGAAATGCTTTTGCAGCTCGGCCTGGACCCAATAGGTTTGGACTAAAGCAAGCTGACTTTTACGGGAGGCAATTTTAATAGTGCGGGGCATAAGATTTGTCATATATTCTCTCGATCTAGAATACAGGAAGCTTGCGCAATATGCTTTCTAGTGGATTGCCGGAATCAAATATTTACTGAGGGTCAAAGCATCTACCCCCGCCAAGCCCCGCTCTTGAGCAGCCAAACTACTCGCTTGGGCGTGCCACCAGTTGGCGCTGGCCACCACATCTAAAAGCTGAGTCTGATCCGATGCCCCGGCGACTAAGCCGCCAATCAATCCGGTTAGCACGTCTCCACTACCACCTCGGGCCAGAGCTGGAGTGCCGTTGCTGATTACCCAAGTTCGATCGCCATCCGAAATCACCGTCCGGGCACCTTTGCTCAACAGGATAGTTTGAGTTCGTTCGGCATGTTGGCGCACCTCTGCTAGCCGATTGACCGGCTCTGGAAATAACCGTCGCCATTCACCGCCATGGGGAGTCAAGATCAGCGGTGCCGATCTTTTTTGCCAGCGATCGATCGGTAAATTTGCCAAGATATTTAACCCATCAGCATCTAAGACCAGCGGTAAATTTTGCTCTAACAGAGAATCAATCACCCCGATCGGCTCGGTCGTTAGGCCACAGCCGC
>JAYSRP010000255.1:0-12083 GCA_043721015.1 Synechococcales cyanobacterium
GGGGAGTCGGAGCGCAAAACGAAGTCTCTTGCTCCCTCTCCCCTTGTGGGAGAGGGCTGGGGTGAGGGGTAGCCAATGTGTCCCGCGTTAAATTGGTACTCAATGAAAACTACACCTGATTTTTTTGCTGTTCATCCAGGATCAGGCGGAGAGCTGCGCATTCATCTAGTAATGGCAATGAAAATTCTCGGGAGATTGAGGTAGCGGTGGCCAAGTAGGCTGAGGCTAATTCCAATTGGTGAACATCTAGGTAAACCTCGGCTAATCTATAAGCTACTCTCGATGAAATATTAAAGGCATAAATTTGCTGCAACAGGCCAAACCCTTCCGTGAGGCTAGCGATCGCCAAGTCTGTTTGGCCTAACTTTGCCGCATTAGAGCCGATATTGGCAATAGAGATTGCTACTCCTAAAGGATGATTGATGCGATCGGCTATGACTCGGCTTTGTTGAAAGTAAGTGATGGCTTGGTGATAATTGTCTTGGAAGTAACAAACATTTCCTAACCCGGTGACGGCATTAAATTCATCGATCGAGTCTTTGATTTCAGCATTCATTTCTAATGACTTCTGATAATATTCAGAGGCTGAAGTGTAGTTTTTCCATAAAACATAATTATCTGCTAAGTTTAGCAGCACTGCCAATTCTCCGTTGCGATCGCCAAAGTCTTGGTAGATAAGTAGTGCTGCTCTCAAATAAGTTTCTGCTAGCTGATGTTGACCTAAATTGCTTCTGGCGGTGCCTGCTCCTAATAATCCGATCGCTTCTCCATACTTGTCTTCAATTTTTCGGGTGAGTTTAATAGATTGCTCTAAATACTCGATCGCACTGGTGTAATCACCAATAGATATGAATAAGTTGCCGATGTTTCCAGATACTGATAGTTTCAGTCGATCGTTATCAATTTCTTGGGCTAGATCCCATGCCTCGTTATAATATTTGATAGCATCTTGATGTTTTAATTCTCGTAAGTGAATGTTACCAAGGCCAAGCAGCGAAGACACTATGATTTTTGACTGCTGTAGCTCTTTAGATAATTCTAAGGAAAGTTGGTAAGATGCTTTCGCTGATTCGTACTGACTTAGCTTTTCGTAAGCATTTGCTATTCTATTGACTATTAACAAACGATTGTGTGGATTTAAGCTATCAATAATTTTTTCACTCAGTTCAATTATTTTAGAGCATTCATTCCAGAGTTGCAGTTGACCAAGTACATCTTGTTTTTCTACATCTGAATATAAGCCTAAAGGCTCTATCAAAATCATCAAAGCGCGATCCCAATCTTTGACTTCAACTAAGTGATTAAAGGCTTCTATATAACCCTGAATGAATTCTTTTGAACTGTCTGAGTAGCTCCGTCTAAACTGCTGGGTTACGGCAAGATACTGTCGTCGATAATGGCGCTGTTGGTCGTGAGGATATTTAGACTTTAACTCTAGTGGGGTAAGATTTAAATCTAATTTCTCTAAAAAGGATGGTTGTGGAATAGGGATATAATTATTCATCAGATTCACCGCCATTGTAAAATTCTAATCTTTGGGCAATCGCCATACTGCGAATCAAGTTGTGCTGAGAAACCAAATGAATATTTGCAATGTCAAAACCCCCATCTTCAACTAAAAAACGGTCTTGTAAGGTGATCATTGCTAATGATTGTTGCTCTTGATCATACCCTTCCATTTCTAACTGCTCTTTCCAGAAGTTGTCAGGAACTGCACCACGATAAATTGAGGCATTACAAATAAGCATGTGAGCGATTGGCGTTTGTAATTGTAATCGCTGAAAAGTTATTTTAATGCGATCTCGAACTCTAAGTCGGAGCTGCCTGGTGTAAGAATCTAGCTCCCAACGATCGTCTTTGCCTTGATTGTTTTCTTTAGCCATGCGCAGATCTTCTTCTACTTGCTTAATGTAATGGCTATTTTCTTGCCAATAGGCTGAGAAATTATTTTGGTAAGATTGTTTGATTTCGCCAGCAATTACTCGTAAAGCTAATGGGTGTCCGGCGTAAATTTCACCAATCAGCATCAATCGACTATCAAGAGGTTCTAAATTATTAGCCAATTCTAATTTGATAAACAGCTCTTGTTGTTCGACTTTGGTTAACCCAGTAATAATTTCTTGATGCCATAAGTTAGGATATCGATCGCAATCTTGGGCTAACTGAGTTGGGAAATCTTGAGATGTAATAATTATGCGACTTTGACAATTGGGGGCTGATAATAAATTGCGCCAAAACTCTCCCCACCATCGATCGGCAAAGTCCCCCCAGCCATTCTCTTCGCTGCCGATGAGTAAATATTCTAAGGAGTCCAGTAATATTAGATGCTTATGATTAGATAATCTACTTATTACCTGGCTTAATAGTTGTTCTGGGCTATTGCGGATACTATCGATGTTTTCGCCCCAATTAGTAAGCCAGTTACTCGCTACTGTGGCAAAGTCTTTAGGGCGATTGGTGTCTTCCCAGTTTTCTCGTAGCTCAATCCAATTTCCTCGTAACTTAACAACCAATAACTCTGCTAAAGTGGTTTTTCCGATGCCGGTCATACCCAGTAACAATAGGAAACGATGGGAGCTTTGCAGTTTAGAGAATAAGTCGCTAATTAGATCTTCTCTGCCTATACAGCTTTCATCTAGCACGACGATTTCCATTTCTCTGATTGATGGTGCCTCTGATGTCTGCTCCCAAATTTCACTGGGTTCTAAACCTGCCGCTTTGCAGATACTTACAAAGCAGTCATCGGTGAGGTTGCACCTTTGCCAAAATCTTCGGAGAGTCGGTGAAGATACAAGAGCTTTGCCAGACCATCTGAGATCATGCTTGTTCCAGCGAAGTCTCTTTCTAGCGAGATCCACAATTTCTAATCCGGTTATCGAAGCTCTATAAGACATGGCCTAGACCTCAGCTTTTTGTTTGCAAGTATGAAGAACACTTTGGACTGATCATTACTAGTGATCACTTACTGATCAGAATAGGGAGCACTTTTTGTTTTTTGTACTCTGTAGAGTTGTAGTTAATCGAACTCAACAATAGTTAGTGAAATGAAAACAACCACTCAACCAAGCAGCTCAGCTTTTTTGAGCCGTTTAAATCAAATCGATTTTGGATCATTAGGATACAAGCTAATGCACCCAGCAGATGGTAAAGCTTGGACTCTTGAGCAAACAACTCATGAAATTCAGCAATACCGACGTTTTTTGTGGCTTAGCCATCGCTATCCTCAGTACACAATTGTACCATCACTGACGGTTGATCATGTTTGGCATCAGCATGTGCTCGATACGGCCAAATACCGTGAAGATTGCCAAACTCTGTTTGGTGAATTTAAGGATCACTGGCCATTTTTTGGTACTGGTGATGCTGCCGATCGACAGTCTGCTGATGATGCTTTTAGTGAGACCCAAAAACTCTGGGTTAAACACTTCGGCATAGAGATGTAGTTAGTTTGAGTGGTCAGTTCACTTATTTGTTAATTTGTACTTCGTTTGTTTCATTTATTAAATTCAGGAAAAATCTCATGAACTTATCTCCAAAGAACAACAACCAAGCTATTTCTGGCACTTCAGCTCCTCAAGCAGCATTTTGCATTATCTGCATTGATGATAATCCAAAAAGACCCAGTGTTTCGTTGCAGTTGGCTGATTTAACAGTTAACGAAGCTGCTGAATAGTAGTGCCTTAACAGTTATAACGGGAGGATCCTCCCGTTGTAATTTTTCTTAACTTATAATCAACGACTTGTATTTAATCTGGAGAAACTAATGACAGCAACAATGACAGGTGGTTCTTATACTTTCGATCAATTTACCCCGGTTAGTCAAAATCAAGAGATGGCCAGATTACAATGTCAGGCTACTTTATTGCTACCGATCGAACAGCAAATTTGGCAGGCTGCCGGTTTGCAGCGAGGCATGAATGTTTTAGATGTGGGCTGTGGCACGGGGATCATTAGCGCCAAGATTGCTAAGCAAGTTTCACCGGGCAGGGTGCAAGGGATCGATCGCAGTATTGCTTTGTTAGAAACGGCCTCTCAGTTGCCCCGTGAGCAGCGAATCTCTAATCTGAGCTTTGTGGCTGGTGATGTTTATGATTTGCCTCTATTAAATGAGACGATCGATTTTGTTTATGGACGATTGTTGTTTCAGCATTTGACAGATCCCTTACGAGCATTGTCTGAGATCGATCGGGTGCTGAAACCGGCTGGAAAGATTTGTTTGGTGGATGTGGTAGATAGCTGGTTTACGCTGGATCCTGAACCTGCTCATTTTGCATCGTTTCGGCAGCGGATGAGTGCTATTCAAAAATCACAAGGGGGCGATCGGCAAGTAGGTGGTAAGCTAGGGGGCTATTTAGCGGCGGCGGGTTTTACCAATATTGAGACTAGAGTTGAAGTGGTGAGTAGCGATCGAATTGGTGGGATGGGCAAGTTTTTGGAGCTATTTTCTTTTGGAAACCCTTATTTGGCGATCGATCCTGAGTTGGAGTCTTTGGTTGTAGCTGCTCGTCAAGCAGTGGCTGAGTTATTGTTGTTGCCAAATGCTTGGGCAGCATTTGGGCTATTCGTGGTGACTGGCAATAAGCTATCTTGAGTACCCCTCACCCCAACCCTCTCCCACAAGGGGAGAGGGAGCAAGAGACTTCGCTTTGCGCTCCGGCTCCCCTCTCCCGTCTTGGGAGAGGGGTTGGGGGTGAGGGTCTTCAATGCTGCTACCCATCTTCAAAGGTCATTTTTAACAAATTGTGGGCTTCTCGGTGCATGTTGAGGCGATCGAAACTGTCGATCGCCATTTTTTGCCAATGCTTCCAACCATTTTCGTTTTTTTGTTTTCTTTTGAGGATAGCGAAAAGATATTGACATAGAGCGGTGGCTCTCACATCTCTATTTTGGGTGAGTGGCCCAAGGGAATTGATTAGCAATATTTCGGCTTTTTCTAATTGCCCTTGTTCGATGTATATTTTGGCCATTCTGCCTTGGGCGAATACCACAAATCGCTGATTTTGACTGGCTCCTGGTAGGTCGATCGCTTCTTGGCATAGGGCTAATGCTGCATCAAAGTTTTGCAGGCTAAATTCCAGTTCTGCTTGATAGTATTTGATTTTAAATAAATCGGTATCAGACAGATTTTTTTGATATTGAACGGCATCGAGCAACCATTTTTTGGCGAGGTTTAAGTTTTCTGGGGTTTGGCGAGCGAGGTGCATCATGGCGATATGAATCATTAGGTTGAAGCGATCGTTGAATTCAACGTTTAGTTCCCAAGCAGCCATGGCTAGTTGGAGGGCTTTACCACTGCGATCAGCTTCATCTAAGTAGGCGTTAGTAAGGCTTTGGTGATAAAGGGCTAGGGCTAAAGTTTGGGGATCTGGTTGAAATTGGGCGGCGGTGCTGAGCCAGCCCAGCCATTGTTGGCGCTCTTGCCAGTACCCGCGAAAGAGGGTGAATCCTTTGAGGGCGTTACAAAATTCAATGCATTTTTGATATTGTGCTGGAGATTTGTAAAAGCACCAGTCTACGACGGCTGAGATGTTTAACCATTCAGTTTTGAGTTGGCCATAGTCTTGCCAATCGTGCCAGTTTTGTTCGTTAAATTGGCGGACAAATTTGTGGTGATACCATTCCATCCAGCGCTGTTGTAAGTGATTGATGGTGGGTGGGTCGTTGGTGAGTAGATTGTTCATGTAGGTATGAACAACCTGGTGTAGTTTGTATCGATCGTTACCTAAGGACACTACTAAAGATAAATCTTGGAGTTGGGAGAGTCCTCGATCAAAGCAGGTTGGTAGGTGGGTGAAGTTGGCGATGTAGATGAGGGCATTTTTGGTAGCGGAGTCGGGGAATAAGGCGATCGCCTGTAAGATTTTGTATCCGAAGTTTTCGTTTGTTTGGTGTTGTTGAAGATCTGCGATGGTTTGATCTAGCAGGTATTCTAGTAGTTCTTGACCGGTATGGTTGCCGTTAAAGAATTGTTTGAGTTCAATGGCTGTGCCGCTGCGCATGATAATTAACCCAATGATAATTTCGATCGCTAGGGGTAGGCCGCCAGTGTATTGAATAATTTGGGCGATGTAGGCGGGGGGGAGCTTGTGTTGGTGTTTGCGCAGGTGGTTTTTGATTAATTTTTCAGTATCGGTGGGGGAGAGTGTTGATAGTTGGTGGGTGTGGTAGTTGATATTAAATGTTCGCCGACTGCCGACTAAAACGCGAGTGGTGGCAGGGATGTTGTAGATGGTTTGTTGGAGGGCGTGGTAGTTGGCTTCGGTGTCGAAGTTGTCAAAAATTAGCAGGGTGCGGTGTTGCTGAAGTATTTGGCAGAGGCAGTTATGGAGGTGTTTGTGGTGGGATTGGTCGTTGGATTGGTCATTGATGGGGCTGGTGTACATTAGTTCGCAGCGATCGAAGGTGGTAAAGATCTGGCGATAGATGTCGGGGAGAGTACGATCGGCAGGGAGGTTGGTTTTACCGCTGTGGCTGAGGGTTTCTGTTTGGGCGGAGATGTATACTATTGCGTCGAAGTTGTTGGGTTGTTGGCGGCAGTGGTGGGCTAGTTGCAGAAGGGTGGTGGTTTTTCCGGCTCCGCCGATGGCTTGGAGCCAGACTACGGGTTTTTTGCTGATGAGGTTTAGGAGTTTTTCGATGTCTTGGGTGCGTTTGATCGTTTGGCGGAAGTGGCTGTGGGGCAGGTTATTAAATTGGGTGGTGGTTGGCGTTTCTGGGGCTGAGGTGGGTGTTTGGGTGGTGATGTGGGCATAGTGCTGAAAGAGGCTTTGTAATTCTTCGATGCTTCTAACTTCAAATTTTATGAGGGTGTCGGATTTGTATTTGGGTACGACGCTTGGGGCAAGCCCCAGAAATTCTGCGATTTCGGGTTCTGCCCAGCCTTGGAAAAGATGTTTGATGACTTGTGCTTTGGTGCTGATGTCGGTTTTGCTTGTGCTTCTGAGGTTTTTGCGGATAAATTTTTGATACAGGCTGGCAAACTCCTCTTCTGGTAGTACTTCTGAATTATTCATGAGGTTGTTAAATCTTAGTAATTATGTATGTCCATGGGTGCTCAATTGGTTGGTATGACTGGCACCTATTGATCGTTATTATATGATTGATGGCGATCAATACATAGAGAAACTTATACTATCTTTGTCTTTACAAGCTCTGACGGAGTATGGTTCACTGAAGGGTGATTCTTAACCAGGTTGGAGTTATTCGAGGTTGTTGCTATTCGGTGGAGTAATACTACCGAATGCACTCAATTTTCTGACTGAATCGTGTATTTTTTTATTTTTGGGGGATATAAACTATTACTTAAGAAATCAAGGGGTTGAGTAACTATTAACAGGAAGCCCAGCTAAGGGAAAATCGCTTAAAACTCTCATCAGTAAACAGTCTCAGCTTTTTTTGTCATGCTATCTCCCCCAAGCTCTGCAATGATACTCGACCTCAATTTAAAAGACATGCCCTTCTGTGAATTTTTGTTATGTGTCTTGTGCTATACCAATAAATACATGTAGGATGTTTTTGTGTCGCAAATTTGTCCTTTCGATAAGTTTGTAACTTGTTAAAAACCCATATTTTTAGGAGAACTAAAATGCTAAAAGTTTTTTGTGTTGTTTTGCTTACAAACACTCTAACTGTTTCTAGTGTATTGCTTTTTAATCCCGTAACAATGAAACCGGCTTATAGTCAGAGCAATGCTAGTATTAACTACTTCAAACAAGGCTATCAAAGAGCTTATGCTGGTTGGTCAAATCTTAATGGTGAAGAGAGAGCAATAGATAAAAGAATTGAAATTGCTTTGACCAATATAGGTAGGAGAAGTATTCCTGTTACAGATCAAAATCTGGTATGGATGATGCGGCAAACAAATGCTAATGATCTTTACACAGCAGGATTCATCGCTGGTCGAATGAGTATTTTAGCAGAAGCAACTGATACACTGGATCAAACAGATAATTTACTGTGTTCTATCGGAAGACAATTTAAAATATTTGCTGGAAAAGCGTATTGTTAATAATTATTATTGCTCTTCAGAACCATCATGTAATTCATCAATTATTAAACCAACTGTCTCCTTCATGAGAATTATTTGATTTGATGATTATGTTTTTGAAGATTTGAAAAATGCTACAATTGGATGATGCATATACTTAGATTCTTCTAACTTGTTGGTGGTTCACGACAACGACAGGAAGTGAAGAAAATAAACGTTTTAGCAGAAGAAATATCCACAATGAATAAAACTATTTCAAGATTAATAATTTTCGTGTTATTTTCCACATCAGGCGTACTTTTTCTGATGTGGAAATCAACTCAAGATATGAGTGACTTACAGCGACGTGCAATTGAATGTTCATCTTTTGTGAATGCAGGAGTTGACTTGACAGGAAAAGGTAAAAATAATTGCACAAGTCCTGAGTTAATACCTAAATAATAATGTTCAATTCTAATTTGTAAAAATGAACGCCTTAAAGTAATTTAAAGCAGTTGTAATTGTTTTTCTCCAAAATTTTTATTTGAATCACTAATCAATCTCCATTTTGTTTTAATGTTTTGGTTGGTATCTGTTATCTGATTGTATTTTATACTCTTTTAATATCCCATGAAATTTTCCGCTCTTTTGTTGCCTTTGGTTGTTTTTACTAGTGTGCTAACTGGATCAACTGTTGCTCTTGCCCAAACTTATCAGCCTTCTAATCGAATTCCGGTAGCGGACGGTACTTTAGGAACTCAGGTTTTGGGTGGTAATGGCAATTTTGGTGTTGTGGGTGGAGTAAGTCGGGGGCAGAATGTGTTCCATAGCTTCCAAGATTTTTCGGTGCCGACAAATGGTTCGGTGACTTTTGTTAATCCGGTGGGTAATCAGTCAATTATCACTCGGGTAACGGGCGGTATATTTTCAGATATTAATGGATTGGTTAATACTCAAGGAGCTAACTTTTTGTTGATTAACCCAAATGGAGTAGTATTTGGGCCAGGTGTGCAGTTGAATGTGGGTCGGTTGTTTTTGACGAGTACGGCTAGCAGTATCGATTTGGTTGATGGTGGCGGTAGAACTGTGACTTTTGGAACTAATCCACTTGCTGATGCACCATTTTTAACGATTAATCCTAATATATTTTTTAATGTGTCTCGACTAAATTTGGGTGGTGGTGGCGGTGAAATCAGGAATTTTGGAGTGCTGCAAACTGGTAATGCCAATCAGTATATTGGCTTGATTGGTGGCAATGTTTCTATCAGTGGGGGGCAAATCAATGCGTTAGGTGGGCGAGTGGAGTTAGGCGGTCTCTCGGCTCCAGGATCTGTTGAATTAGGTGTAGATGGCAATAGTCCCAGAGTAAGTATTCCACAAGATGTTGATCGATCGAATGTGTTGCTTACGAATAGAGCTGTCGTAGATGTCACTGGAAATGGTGGTAGTGATATTGCCATTAACGCCAAAAATATTCAACTCTTTGGAGAATCTTCATTGAAAGGAGGGATTTTTCCAGCGGTAGGAACACCGGTTACTGTGGCAGGTGATATAAAGCTGAAGGCAACAGAAAGAGTATTAGTAGATTCTGGTAGTAGCATTATAAATGCTGTAAATCAAAATTCAACAGGTAAAGGTGGCGACGTTGATGTCGAAGCTAACAATGTCTCAGTGCAGAATGGTTCTAGTCTTTCAGCATCAACTTTTGGATTAGGATCTGCTGGAAACGTGACGGTTTCGGCCAATCAAAACGTCTCTATTTTAGGCTCTAGTATTTTTAGTACTGTAGAACCAGGTGGTGCTGGACATAGCGGCAACATCAATATTAATGCTGATTCTTTATTGTTACGAAATTCTAATTTACAAACACTTACTCGCGGTTTACTTGGTTTTGAGACCAGAGTAGGTAATGGTAATGCTGGAAGTGTCAATTTGGAGATTAATGGCGCTACTGATATTTTTGGCGGTGAAGTTAATAGCTCGATCGGAGTTGGAGCCAGTGGAAATGCTGGTAATATCAACATCAATACTGGTTCTTTTACACTACAACAAGGTTCCTTATTAAGAGCTTCAACTTTAGGTCAAGGCAATGCCGGAAATGTAAATTTAATAGCAAAAGATTTTGTTTCTTTTGATGGCACTCGGGTATTGAGCACTGTTGAAAGCAGTGGAAGTGGAAACAGTGGAAATGTTAAAATCGATGCAAGTTCTATTTTGTTGCAAAATGGTGCCCAACTTGCAGCAGCAAACATTGGACAAGGCAATGCTGGAAGTGTAAATTTAATAGCAAAAGATTCTGTTTCTTTAATTAGTTCTAATATTTTTAGTAATGTGGGTGTGGGAACCTTGGGAAATGGTGGAAATATATCGATTGATGCTGGTGTTATTTACCTGAAAAATGGCACTTCTGTCCAATCATCAACTTTTGGACGAGGGAGTGCTGGTAGTATTAATGTGACAGCTAAAGATTCTGTTTCTCTCGATACAGGAGCTAGAGTTGTCAGTACAGTTGAATTAGGTGGGGTGGGAAGTGGTGGTAATATTAGTGTCAATTCCGGTTCTTTATCTTTACAAAATGGAGCTGTATTATCAGCATCAACTTTAAATCAAGGCAATGCCGGAAATGTAACCATTAAAACCAAAGATTCTGTGTCTTTAACAAATGCGAATATTTTCAGTACCATTGAAGCAACTGGTGTCGGAAAGAGTGGAGGAATTAATATTGAGGCAGGTTCACTTTCACTACAAAATGCCTCTGCATTGCAATCACGTATCTTGCCAGGAGGAAGGGGAGATGCTGGTAATATCAATGTTAAAGTTGCAAGAGATATTGATATTGCTGGTACGAATAAAATCATTGATGTCAATGGCACAGAACAAACTTTTTTTGGTGGAATAAATAGTTCGATCGAAGCAGGCGCTATAGGTAATGCTGGTAGTGTGCATGTCGAGGCTGGTTCTTTATTCTTAAAAGATGGTTCTTTCATTAGATCATCAACTGCTGGACAAGGCAATGCAAATGATGTGGTAGTGGCAATCAAAGATTCTATATTTTTGGCAAGTGCTGCTTCTATCCAGAGTAAAGTAGGTGTTGGTAGCATAGGAAATGCAGGAAATGTTACTGTTAGCTCTAGTTCTTTATTACTGCAAAATAATGCTGTATTAGATTCCTCAACTTTTGGAAGAGGTAATGCAGGGAATGTTGCTGTGATGGCTAAAGATTTAGTTTCTTTTGATAAGGCTAATATTTTTAGTACTATAGGAGCAGGGGGTCTCGGTACAGGTGGCAATATTACTGTTGAGGCAGGTTCCCTTTCACTACTGAATGGTTCCGCGTTGCAATCACAGACATTGATTGGAGGACAAGGAAGCGCAGGTAATATTAACGTTAAAGTTACCGGACTTATTGATGTTGCTGGTACAAGGACGGAAACCAACCCAAATGGTGAAAGTAGCAAAATTTTTGGTGGAATTAATAGTTCGATTGAACGGGGTGCTACGGGTAATGCTGGTCGTGTTAATGTTGAGGCCGGTTCACTGTCTTTACGAGATGGTTCCTTTATTAGATCATCAACTGCTGGCCAAGGGAATGCGAGTGATGTAGTAGTGGCAGTCAAAGATTCTGTATTTTTGGCGAGTGATTCTTCTATCCAGAGTGGTGTAGGTTTTGGTGCCGTAGGAAACGCCGGAAATGTTACTGTCAGTTCTGGTTCTTTATTATTACAAAATAATGCTGCATTAGATTCCTCAACTTTTGGAAGAGGTAATGCTGGGAACATCGCTGTAATTGCAAAAGATTCAGTTTTTTTCGATAAGGCTAATATTTTCAGCACTATAGGAGCCGGGGGCGTTGGTACAGGTGGCAATATTAATATTGAGGCTGGCTCTCTTTCGTTACAAAACGGTTCCACTGTAAGAACTTCTATTAATAGTGCTGAGAAAAATTTATTGGCAGGAAGAGGTGATGCCGGTAATATTAATGTTAAGGTCACTGGACTTATTGATGTTGCTGGCACGAGGACTGAACTTATTGCAAATGGTGAAAGTCGCCAATTTGTTGGTGGAATTAACAGTTCGATCGAACAGGGTGCTACTGGTAATGCTGGTCATGTTAATG
>JAYSRP010000256.1:0-5122 GCA_043721015.1 Synechococcales cyanobacterium
TAGTAGAAGGTGATATTATTTTGGTCTGTGAAGCAATGATATATATATGTATATCAGGCTTTACAGCTTTTTTCTATCTCCTTATTTCAGTGCCATTGAGCCATGATTAACTGTCTGTAGAAAAGAATTAATAACCTCCATTTATGCCCTAACTTGATAATTTCTCATCATGCCAGCATCTTCATGCTCCAAGGTATGGCAATGATAGGCAAATAAGCCACTATATTTCTCAAATTTCATTAGTAGCTTCACTCTCTCACCAGGCATCACCATCACGGTATCTTTAAAACCATCATCTACATAACCATCCTTGACAGTTTGCCAGCCAGCAGCAAGTTCTGGCAGTACCTCTCGACTAATTACTTGAAACTTTACCCCATGAATGTGGATAGGATGCGCCATGCCCTTGGCATCCATCATGGCTCCAGGGTTAAGTTTGTTGATAATCTCCCACTGTTCGATCGAATTTAACTTGACGGTTTCTTGTGGTGTTGCCCTATTCATTTCAAACGGTTGCCCATTGATCACCCATTTCATCCCTTGGAGAGCAAGCTCAACTGGACGGGGCTGGGCGGCATTGACGGCATCTTCGGAGCGCAATAGGGGTAAGGCTGCTAATTTAGTAGGGAGTTGCAGAGTTTCTGTTTCTGCTCGATCAATCTTGACGTTAAATAGGGTCATCGCAGCACCAAGTTCAGGTGCATTGCTCGCTCCCATCATCCGGCTCATCTTACTACCACCAACATTTTCAGCTCCCGAAAAAGCCAGACTATTTAGAGCTAACTCTGTCCCAACTTTTAACTTGCTGAAATCTGCCCAAACATCGATCCGCTCGCCTGGAGCCAGCATCACATATTTTCTTGCAATGGGCTTAGTCAGTAGGCTTCCATCAGTACCAATAACAGTCATCGGATTGCCATTACTCCATGCCAACTTGTAGATACGGGCATTAGAACCATTCAGAATGCGCAGGCGGTAGACTCGTGTTGCCGCAGCCAGAGTGAAGTTAGGTTTACCATTGATAAAGAGCTTTTCACCCAAAAAGCCCATCATGTTGCTCATATCACCCATACTGCCACTGGACTGACTTAAGTTGTTCTGCGACATTCCATTCATTCTTCCCATGCCACCGTTACGAGGTGTACCGATTTTGCTCCCCAGGTAAAGGAGTTGATTATTGTTATCTAGGGTACGATCCTGCAAGACGATCGGTACTTCATAAGCTCCTGTCGGTAGATTGAGGGCAGCTTCTTCTGGATCTGTGACGATAAAAAGCCCCGCCAAACCAGCATAGGCTTGTTGCCCCGTCAACATGTCTGGATGTGGATGAAACCAGTTCATCCCCGCCCGATTAATCACCTCGAATTCATAGACATAGGTTTGTCCCGGCGCAATTGCAAAGCGAGGATGTCCATCCATATCCTCTGGCAAAATTAAGCCATGCCAATGCACGATACTAGTTTGTCCTGGAGGTAGATTATTTTGGAAGTTGACCCGGACTCGCTGACCTTGGCGAACGCGGATAATTGGACCTAAATAACTATCAGGGATAGCCGTTAGGCTAGCTGGGTCGCCTTTAACTAATTCTGCTGCATAAGACCAAACTTGAGTCATTTGTCCCGGCAAAATAGCAACTATTTTAGGCAAAGCTTTGAGATTAATTTCAACGTCAGGAATAAAATTTGCCTTCGAACTAGTGGTTTCAGGGCTTTTTTGAGGTGTTTCAGAGACAGAAGATTGTCGTGAACAACTAGATATCAGACTATGTATTCCGCTCCCAACGACCAGCCCACTTAGAAGACTAGTTCCTTGAATGAATTTACGGCGGTTTAGATAATATTTCTGAGTTATTTTGTTAAACATATTTTTCCTGGCTTTTGATGGGCTTTAAGCTGTGCCCGTAACTGAGCAATTTCTTGAGCCATATCGAGTACCATGGCAGCTCCGGTAATGTTTAAGCCCAAATCTTGACGTAACCGCTTGATTTGAGCTATCCGGGCAATTTCACGAGAATTTAGTAGGTTCCCGATCGGTTCGATAATGCCCAAGTGAACGTAGACCTGCACCACGGCGATCGAAGTCTCGGTAATTGAGGCAGCATATTCAAAGGTATAAAGCTGGTCATCAGTGGATACAACTACTATTGTGGAAGAACTCATAACTTAATATCCTCTAAATGAGCGCGGGGATTAAAGCTGGTGTTTGCCTGAATTTTCTCATAGCATTCTTGCTCGATCGAACTCAAGTCTTGTGGTGTAACAATCTGGAGTTTGGCATACAGATCTCCCCGTCCGCCTTTGGGTAATGTCCAGCCCTTACCGCGCAAGCGAAGTGACTGTCCCGATTTGGTGCCTTTAGGGACTTTGATTTTTACGTTACCCTCGGGAGTTGGCACCATAATTTCAGCTCCTAACACCGCTTCATCTGGGCGAATCGGCACGTCACAAATTAGGTTGTCACCTTCAAATTTAAAAAAGGCATGAGGCAATATTTCGATCGTGAGATATAGATCACCACGCTGTTGAGAAAATGGACTAGGACTGCCTTTGCCCTTCAACTTAATCCGACTGCCCGGTTTTGCTCCTGGAGGAATGCGGACGTTAATTTTTTCATCATCTAATAATAGTCGCTGTTCAACTCCATGAAATGCTTCCGAGAAAGTGAGTCCGATCGCAGCTTCGGTATCTGGTGCAGGAGCTTGGGAACGGAACCCACCACCGAAGTCGTTAGGGGATGATCTGCGTCCTGCTGAGGTTCCACCAGATGAAGATCGACCTAGCAAATCGTTAATAAAAGAACTAA
This sequence comes from Synechococcales cyanobacterium, assembly GCA_043721015.1. Taxonomy (GTDB): domain Bacteria; phylum Cyanobacteriota; class Cyanobacteriia; order Cyanobacteriales; family Chamaesiphonaceae; genus JAAFHZ01. Next base: position 2,803 of record JAYSRP010000256.1, read on the forward strand.
AGTCACCATACTGATCAAAATCTACAGTGGAGCCATTACTCCTGCCGGGCGGTGGCTCACTATAGCCCGGTTGATTCCAATGCTGACCAAATTGATCGTACTTCTGTCGTTTCTCTGCATCAGAGAGCACTTCATTGGCTTCGTTGAGGTCTTTGAATTTTGCTTCGGATTCTTTGTCGCCAGGATTCAAGTCTGGGTGGCATTTTCGAGCCATCTTGCGATATGCCCGCTTAATTTCTTCAGGAGTGGCAGTTTTGCTTAATCCTAAGGTGGCGTAATAGTCTTTGAAATCTGTTGCGGTTGCCATCACTGACCTTTAAGTTAAGAATTAATTTATAGTCGGCGCATTAAATCATTTAATTCCTCAAAATAATTTTGACTATTGCAGTTTCTTTACTATTTCAAGGCAATAGATGCTCTTGTGATTTACATTCTTTACTTATACCGGAAAATAACTTGTGGCTAAATCAACCATTAGATAGATATGATCCTTGGTCATTTTGTTCACGTCTCCATCCAATGATAGAGAGAGATATTGATTCTAGAAGCTAGTCTAATAGTTGTCAAGGCAATACTATTGTTTTGCCTTGACAACTGCCCAAATCCTCAGAATCTTACATTTTAAGATATTAATTTCATGAAAAAGATAATTTTGCTCTCATTAGCTCTTGCAGGGCTATCTACAACTCTTCCCCTTTCAGCGACTGCAATAAACTCGTCAGAAGTTAATCAGACAGCACAAAATAGAACAAATCCATTACTTGCTCAATTTCGTCGAAACTATAATCGCCAGTATGCCGTATATTATCGCAATCCTCGTTATGGGCAATGGATGCTAGAAGGTTCTCATTCAGAGCGTCGTGATGCTGAACGTGCCGAGCGCAGGTTGCAGCGGCGTGGTTATCTGACATACGTTCGAGAATCGATATATGGTCGTGGTAATCGTGATAGTTATCGTGATCGTGACGGCTATCGTGATGGTTATCGCGATCGCTAATCATTAATAAATGAAAGAAATCGCTTGCTCCACTAGAAACTTTTTTGGAGTATAGCGATTTTTGGTTAGAGATGCTAAATCAACAACCTCATATTTTTTAAACCGGTTTAAAAATAATGTTAGCTATTAACTTAGATTTGAAGAAAGGTATTGACTCACTGCCAGAGAAGCTCCGCCAGCTAAGAACAAATAAGTGGCTGATGGGTTCTTTAGTGGCAATATCTCTGATTGGAATTGGCAGCTATGTTGCATATTATCAACTAGTTACAGCACCCCAGCAGCGAGCGCTGCGCAAAATTAAGACCGCACCTGTCATTCGAGGAGATTTAACGATTGTGATTTCGGCAAATGGTACGGTGCAACCCGAAAGCTCAGTTAACGTTAGTCCCAAAACCTCTGGAGTGCTAAAAAAGCTTTTAGTCGAAGAAGGTCAGTATGTACAGCCTGGACAGATTGTGGCTTATATGGATAGCTCCAATCTGCAAGGACAATTACTTCAGGCTAGAGGCAACTTGGCTGCTGCTCAGGCAAATTCAACTAAAATAATAGCTGGAAATCGATCTCAAGATATCGCCCAAGCCCAATCTCAGGTGGATGGAGCCAGTGCCAGCTTACAAAAGCTGGAAGCCGGAAATCGATCACAAGATATTGCCCAAGCTCAAGCCCAGGTAGACGAAGCTAGTGCTAATGTGCGCAAGTTACTAGCCGGAAATCGATCGCAAGATATTGCCCAAGCCCAAGCCAATTTGAGCAAAGTTCAAGTCATCTATCGGCAAGCAGAAGAAGATCTGCTGCGCACCCAACAGTTACAAACAGCCGGGGCGATCTCTCAACAAGCATTTAGTACCGCTCGATCGACCCGCGATAGTGCCCAAGCCCAAGTAGCTCAAGCCCAACAAGCCCTCAATTTGCTCAAAGCTGGAGCGCGTCCCGAAGATATTTCCCAGGCCAGAAGTGTGCTGAGACAGCGTCGAGAAGCATTGAATTTGCTCAAAGCCGGATCTCGCCCTGAAGACATCGCTCAAGCTAAAAGTGTGGTGCAACAGCGCCAAGAGGCATTAGATTTACTCAAAGCTGGGTCACGCCCCGAAGATATTGATCAAGCCCGAGCGCAGGTAATGGCTGCCCAAGGTGCCGTAGCGATCGTCCAACGCGATATCGACGACACCGTCATTCGTGCTCCTTTTGCCGGGATTGTTTCTCGTAAATACGCTGATCCTGGGGCATTTGTTACTCCTACCACAGCAGGAAGCGCGGTAACTTCAGCGACATCATCTTCTATTCTTTCATTGGCATCAACTAATGAAATCGTGGCACATGTGG
>JAYSRP010000257.1:0-2558 GCA_043721015.1 Synechococcales cyanobacterium
GCTTTTCGGTGACTTGCTTACCGTAAGCGTATTCGTGAGGAGAAACATCATGAGCGCCAAGCACTCGCTCTACATTGGGTGATTGCATTACTGCGGGATTCGACTTTAAGAATTATGCCGAGATTTAGCATACCGCGCTGGGCGCATCGATCGGACAACTGGTCTGGAAAAATTGTTAGTTGGTCTTTGCTGATTCTTATTGACAATAATTTGCATAATGCTTAGGATAGAAATCAATCACAAATATTAGCCTTCTTACAGGAAAATTACATGTCCTTGTCTGAACTCAGCGCCCTCCCCATGGGCACCACGGCATCAATTTTGGGAATTAGAGCTGAAAGTGTTTTAGAGCAAAGATTGCAAGCATTGGGTTTTAGAGTAGGCCGAGAAATATTGATCGTGCGCAAGGCTTGGCTAGGTGGTCCTTTGCACGTCAGAATTGGCACTACCGAAGTGATCATGCGTCGCCGCGATGCCCGAGCTATTCAAGTTCAACCTGCATAACTGGCCAACCTAAATGACTAATTCTGTTAGCTGTAGCAAGTGCAATCCTGACGGCAGCCCGCTGCTAGATGTGATGAGTACCGATGGCTTGAAGCAAATTGCGGTTTTGGGAATGCCCAATACGGGTAAATCGACCTTCTTTAATCGGTTGACTGGAGCCAACGCTAGTATTGGTAACTGGCCAGGGATTACCGTTGATTTGTTGGCAGCGAAAATCAAGTTAGGACAACAGCAAACCCAGGTAGTGGATTTGCCAGGAATCTATGACCTGCGTGGTTTTTCGGAAGACGAAGAAGTGGTCAGGCGGTTTTTAGAAAGTAACCCAGTCCACTTAGTAATTATTATTCTTAACTCTACCCAGCTCGATCGACAGATTAGTTTAGCTTTGCAAATTAAGCATTTAGGTTTACCAGCTTTACTGTTGTTGAATATGGCCGATGAGGCACCCAAGTTTGGGGTACATATCGATGCCGAACAGATTTCCCAGCGGCTCCAGATGCCGGTGTTTCAAATTAGTGCTAAGTATGGCCAGGGGTTTGCCCAAGCCAAAAGTTTGATTGCTGAGCGCTTGGGTCTACAGTCGGAGCCGGTATTGGCTGGGGTGGTCGATCGAAATCTAGTCAGCGATGAGCAGTTCGCGGCAGAAATGGAAGATTTGATCGCCAATGGTTTTGAGGTTTCTACCAAGTTTAAAAATACTCTGACCACCAAGCTCGATCGGGTGCTTTTGCATCCGATCTTTGGTTTGCCGATTTTCTTTGGGGCGATGTACCTGATGTTTCAGGTGGTTTATACCATTGGTAAACCGCTACAAGATGGCCTAAATCAAGGAGTGGAATGGTTTAAGGGAGCTGCTCTAGAGCCATTGCTAAGCTTTTTACCCAAGTTTCCTCACGATTTGTTGATTGATGGGCTGTATGGTGGCGTGGCTACAGTAGCCGCTTTTATTCCAGTAATTTGGATATTCTTTATCTGTATGGCGATCGTCGAAGATAGTGGTTATCTCTCTCGATCGGCCTATTTGATGGATGCCTTTATGGAAAGGCTGGGCTTAGATGGTCGATCGTTTGTGATGTCTTTGATGGGCTTTGGCTGTAATGTGCCAGCAATTATGGGTTTGAGAGTGATGCGATCGCCTGCGCTGCGCTTGCTTTCGATGCTAGTAATTCCGTTTTCGCTTTGTTCGGCGCGGCTGAATGTATTCATTTTTATGACCACGGCTTTATTTAGTGCTAGTGTTGCGCCTGCGGTGTTATTTAGTCTGTATTTATTCAGTTTTGTAGCGGCTATTTTGACCGCGTTTATTTTCAAAGGAAAGTATCCTAACCAAGAGCCACTGGTGCTGGAACTACCGCCTTATCGGTTTCCGACGGTGCGCCAGATGCTGCTACGGGCATGGATGGAGACTCAGCATTTTCTGCGGTTTGCCTGGAAGTTTATTATTTTTGGTGTAGTGGCGATTTGGTTGTGCAATAATTTACCCCAAAATATAGAACCAGCCAGTGCTGGCACTATTTCTGGGATGATTGGTAATTTCTTACAGCCGGTTTTGGCTCCCTTGGGGATCAATACCAAGCTTTCAGTGGCGCTGATTTTTGGATTTATTGCTAAAGAAATTGTGTTGGGTGGATTGGCTGTTATCTATGCTGCGAAGCAAGATGCTGGTTTAGCTGGAGTAATTGCTAAAGATATTGATTGGGTACAGGCTTATAGTTTTATGCTATTTACCTTGCTGTACGTTCCTTGTCTTTCGACAGTAGCGGTAATTAAGGCCGAATCTAAGAGCAGCAAGTTTACGGTATTAACAGTGGTTTGGTCTTTAGGTTTAGCTTGGGTAGCAAGTTTTGTTTTTTATCAAGGCGCAAGGGCTTTAGGATATTAAGCCAAAACCGTAGAACTTACGGCTCTGCTTACCCAACTAGTTGATGAATAATTCGGGTATCAACTCAAAGCGGCACAAAGATCCCAAAGATAGCAATGAAAGACCCTCATCCCCCAACCCCTTCTCCCAAGGCGGGAGAAGGGGAGCCGGAGCACAAAGCGAAGTCTCTTGC
>JAYSRP010000258.1:0-12014 GCA_043721015.1 Synechococcales cyanobacterium
ATCTAGCAGCGATCGCCGAATCATTTCTACCCCTTCGCGGGCACTGGCCACTACTTCAGCATCGGGAGTAATACTGGTATTGACTTGAATGCTCGGTGCCGGGTCGGCTGTTTCCATAGAGGTGCTTAACCATTCCTGCATTCGCTGTCGCCGTTGTCGCCGCCGCTGCCTCTGGCTCAGTTGCTGGCATAATCGCTGCCACAGTCGCTGTAACCATCGCTGTAATCGTTGCCATAGTGAAGGTGATTGGGTAGTATTCGTCCAGCCCGATCGATCGCCATACGAATCACCATATGGATCATCGGATAACTGCTCAGGCGCTGGATGGTCGATCGGCATGACCGCCGGATCGGCATAGTCTTGCTCTGCTTGCTGCCAATGTTCACAAGCGTTATCTAAATCATCCAAAATACCCAATAAATCTCGAATTAATTTTTCTTGATCTCGCTGCAATTTGGTGTTCTGAGCAGAAAGTTCTCTGGGTGATAAAGTCATGGTCACTATATAGTTTTAGAATTGCTAAATTTAGAGTTGGTAAACTTAAAATGTGAGAGAAATAAGTTCCTCTAAACTCACCTCAATTTTGGCTGCAACTCTATCGCGTAGACTTTGTAATACCTGCTGATCTAACTTAGCTTGGGCGGGAACAATTTTAAAAAAATCTTCATTTGTTTGCTGGGACTCTTTCTGGAGAGACTCATAGGCCGATCGAATAGCCTTAAACTCTTGGGGGTATTTATGAGCCGGAAATTCTTTCAGCTTGGCATGATAAGCCGCCTTGATTTCAGCCGGAGTCGCACCGGGCAAAATCCCTAACAAAGCATAATCTTCTGACATTAGTTAAGTCTCCATAAAATTTCGATGAGTTAAACAAGTTCAATCATTTCTACCTAAACCCTTTATTGGATTTCTGAGATGATTTCTTACCACCAAAAAGTATCTGAGGGATAGAAAAATCTCTGTCATCGTCATCCTCATAAAAATCATCGTCATCCATGTCATCTTCAAGCATTTCTAATAACTTGGGCAAAGCTTCAGCAAATTTCTCGGGAGGCAAATCTTTACCAAGCATCTTGCGCACCATTTGCTTCAAAAAATTGACTTGATCGAAGTCTTCACCCTGACCTCTAGCTGAAAATAACATTGCTACTGTCTGATCTGATTGAAACCGATCTTCTGCTCGATAAACCTGTAAAGCAGCAGCATCTTGTAGCCGCCGCGCCAGCTCAAAGCCCTGTTCTTTCAACTCTCGGTAATCTTCACTTTCGCTAGCATAAGTGGTAGCTTTGGCCAATAAAAGCTGCGGATGTTGGGCTTCTTGGCGTAAAGATTCATCAATTAGCGATCGCAGGCTGGCGGTAGTCGCAAAGCGCCGTACCTGAAATTGGATTTGCGTCAAAGCTAATCCGGGCTGGGGTGACAACCTCAAATAACTGCGGCAAGCGGTTTCCATTGCGGGTAATCGATCGCCTTTAACAGCCCACAGCATTAAGTAGGCCACTTGTGCTTCTGGATGATCTATTGACGATAGTTGCTGTAGATACTGAGCCTGTAAAGCAGCAACGCCTTTTTGACGTTTGGTAAAAATCTGAATTGCCAAGAAAATAGCCTGGATTGCGACAAGTTTTTCGGAGTCGGCAAGCGGCTGTAACAGCTCTTGCCATTGCCGAGCAGCCCACTCTTGATCAAAGCCCACTCGACCAGAGGCGTTGGGTTTTTCTGACACTGCGGCAATAAAAATGCGGCAGGCTTCAATAGCCGCATTTTCTTGGTCAGGATCTTCAATGTAGCTTTTGAAAACTAGATATTTCTGAGCATAAAACGCCTTGATCCATTCAGGAATTTCCTCTTGGTCTAAATCTTCAGCTTCTTCATCTCCAAAAGCCTGACCAAAGCGTCTCTGAATATCTTTAACCGCATCTCGATCGCCCGACTCTTTTAATGCAGTCAATAGCCCAGCATAAACTTTTGCCGATTTACAGCCACCTTCTAAAGATTTAGTCAGCAGTACAATAGCTTTGGCCTTATCACCCTGTAAATAGGTTTTTAATCCTTGCCGACCAATTACTTCTGGCGAATCGGGACAGAGTTCGATCGCCGCCTGGAGAGCATTGTGACCATGCTGGGTAGCACCTTCTTCAATGCAGACATCTGCCAACCAACAGTTTATTTGCGCCAGAGCAGAGTTGAGTCGTGGCACAGACCAATTCTGGGGCTGGTCTTGAGCCAGTTGCTTCACTTCTGCCAAACAATAGCTAAACAATCGCTTGAAATGTTGCAGCGGATAGTCTTCTGCCGTATAAATGCAATGCAGCTTCAACACAAGCTGGATATCGAAAGGCGGTTCATAAACCACTGCTTCTAAAAAGGGCACAATGCACTCAATATCTTCGTCGTTCATCGCTTCATCGGCAGCTAAGATCATCATCGATCGATACAAGCTATCCAGCTCTGGAAATTCGACAGAAGGATGAGGCAGCTTTTGCAAGATATGAGCAGCATTATGACGGTCAGATTTATCTAGTAGCTGAATGATTTTCACCACAGCACAAAGAATGCGCTGTTTACCTTCTAGTCGCTCCAGTAATTTGACTGCTGTCGGCGATGCCTGAGGAGAAAAGGCTTGCACCAAAGACAGCCGACCAATAGCCGGATGGGTGGGCAATAAAGAACTTAAAAACCGACTTTGCCCGATCGATTTTGGCAAATTCAAACTATTTTCAGCCTGTTGCCAATTACCGAGCTGTTGCTGAACGTAAACTATCCAAGATGCTGGAGAGTCTCCAGGGGTGGCGTTGCCATCCATTTTTTGGAAATGGCCAAGAGCATCTGATAGTTCTCCAGCTTTTAAAGATATAAAGCCTTTCGCCCAGTTAATCTGCGCTGCACTAAATTTTTTTGCTTGAGTTTTGATTAAGTCGGTGACTTGCTCGGTGGCTCCTTCCAACAATAGTAATTTCAGATAGCAGCCTGCATAATCTTTGGTCAAAATTTCACAATCAAAGGCACTGCGCATTGTTTCTAAGGCGGTAGCCGCGTCGTTGCCAACCATCAAACTTCTGGCAAGCCAATAGTAAGATTCTGCGGTAGTACCCAGCTCAATGGCCTGACGCAGCGAGGCTTGGGCTTGACGATGTTGCCCTAGATGATATTCTTGCTGTCCTTGTAAAGCCCAAATTTCAGATTCAGTCGGCCTGATCTCGGCCTCGGGGTGCATTTTGTTGATCTGCTTGATTTTTTCGATCGCCTGGCGATAACTCTTTTTTTGAATTAACTTTTGGACTTGTTCTTGCAGCCGATCGAGATTAGCTGGCCGATCGGCTGAAGTTGCTTGTTTTTGCTGGCGCAATGCTTTGCGGTTGGGCATCTGAGATAATTTCTGGGATGTTACGGTTGCAACGAATACCGCAATACTCTAGCAAGATTTTTCTACTTTTGCTCTTTATTGTTAACCAATGTGATATTAATCACGATCAAAAGCACCTACTGCAATAATTCCCAACTATCTTTTACGAACAAAAATCTGGGTGAAATAGTAAGAACCACCTTGTTTGGCGACACCAATACCGGTTAGGTCATAATTGCCAACCATGGTTCTATGATGCGTGGTGCTGGAAATCCAACTTTTAACGGCAATCAGGCCAGGATCTTGGAAGCCATGATTAGAAGCTACATTTTCGGCCACGCCACTGTATTTGATTGATTTTCCGAGCGCTGCTGCTCGACCATCAAAACCATTGTGGCTAATACGACCAGCATTGGCCATGGCCATACTGTGTAATCTAGCTTGCTCGGCAATTGTCTCATCAAATGCTAACGGTGGAAAGTTTTGCTTTTGACGATATTGATTGATTTGGTTATGTACAGATTGTTCTAAGGACTTGACTGCTGCCAAATTTTCGTGAGTTCTATTTAACATACTGTTTAATTCGGGACTAACTGCAGCCTGGGCGGTGACAGTCATGCTAGCAACGATGGTGAAAACACCCAAAATACCTGATATCAAGGGGAACCTTGTCATTATGTTGGATTTATAGAGGCCATCTGCAATTCTACCACCGAAAATTGGATCTTAATTCGTGAAAGCAGCAAACACTAAATACTCAATGACTGATATAGCGGCTGCAACTTAAGCTGAATCTCGGCTACCTCCCGAGATACCTGTGAACCCGCCACAATTCCGGCTCCTGCATAGAGCCGTACCCGATCTCCAGTCACCAAGGCCGATCGAATACCCACCACAAATTCACAGTCACCATCCACATCAATCCAGCCCAGCGGCGCGGCATACAGAGATCGATCGACCTGCTCATATTCCCGAATCTTGGCACAGGCTAAATCGCGGGGCAAGCCAGCCACTGCTGGAGTAGGATGCAAAGCCCCTACCACCGCCAAAGGCGAAACTGAACCGGGCAACACCGCACCAGGCAACACCGTGCGAATCGGAGTCCAAAGATGCTGAATATTAGCTAACTGCAATAGCCGAGGAGCCACCGACCACTGAGGATGCAGCCCCAAATCCACCAAGGAATTGGCGATAAAATCTCGCACTAGCCGGTGTTCGTGCTGCTCTTTGGAGTCAGCTAATAGCTCTTCGCCCAACTGCCGATCGAGCAACGGCGATCGACCACGGGGCGCAGAACCAGCTAAAGCGTCAGCAATCAACAAACCATCTCGCACTGTCACCAGCCGCTCGGGGCTGGCACCCAAAAAACAGTTGCCTGCACCATCACCAGTAGCAAAGGTATAGCAGTGAGGATGCCGATCGCGCAGATTCGCCACCGAATCAGCAATCGACAAATCGGGGGCATTCACTTCGGCAGTATGCGCCAAGACAATTTTTTGAATCTGTTCTTGGGCAATAGCTTGCAGAGCCAGCTCGATCGATTGTTCTAGACTATTTCGCCCCGTAATACTAATTTTGCTGGTTGATCTTTGGGGATTTGGCAATAAACGCTGTCCCGATAATCTTTCTAGCCGATCGATCACTACCGCAATTTCTTGACCCACCACCTCTAGCGAACGAGCTACTGGCACGTTAACAATCAAGGCACAGCGAGTATCTCGACGTTCGATTTGCCACTGGGGCAAACAAAGGTGGCTGGTCGCAAAAGGAACAGATGAGGCCGGGGCATCAAAGAAAGGAAATCGACAGTAGATGACAGATTTAAAGCTCCGGGTACGACTAACCACCCCATCGATGATTTCTTGCAGATACTTTTGGGCAGCGACAAACCGATCGACACCGGTAAAACTCCGAGTGACAGCACTGCCAATCAGGGCAATCGATCGATCGCCCTGCTCCCAATAAAAATAAGGCTGAGACTTAGCGCATAAGGCTTGCAGAGCCAGCAGTGGATCCACATCTGGCAGGGCAAACTCCAGACTAATGATTTGGCGGGCAGACCGCGCCCGCTGAGTTTTCAGCAAAGCAGTGATTGCCTTGCTGTCATCAGATAAAAGATACCGGTGAGGAGTAACTGTCATGCCAGCGAAATAAAGTTTTTTTAAGGTTTTGCAACGCTTGCTCAGGCCAAATGAGGAATTGTGCTATAGCTAGTTAGTGGCCCAATCACCGAGAGCATTACAGGCTGCGATTTCGCGCTTATATTGTACTCCGGGAAGCTTGGGCAAAACATGAACAACTGTGAACAAAGCTTCTCAGCCCCCCTTTATGACCACTGCCGAACTTCTCAAACCACCCTCTCGTCAAAAGCTGTGGCTGGCTGCCATCAAGCCTCCTATGTATACCGTGGCCGTGGTGCCGATCGGGTTGGGGACGGCGATCGCCGTGGCCGAGAGCGGCAAATTTCAGGGTGGTGTCTTTGCTACTTTCTTGCTTTCAGCTATTGCGATCGTGGCCTGGATCAACATTAGCAATGATGTATTTGATTCTGATACCGGCATTGACAAAAACAAAGCCGAGTCGGTGGTGAATCTTACCGGCAACCGTAATTTAATGTTCTGGCTTAGCAATTTGCTGCTAGTTGGCGGCATCATCGGAGTGGCCAGCATCTGTTGGGCACAGCAGGACTGGATGGTGGTAGAGATAGTGGCTCTCTGTTGTTTTTTGGGCTACACCTACCAAGGCCCGCCATTTCGGTTGGGATACTTAGGTTTGGGCGAAATTATTTGCTTTGTTTGCTTTGGGCCATTGGCCTTAACGGCAGCCTATTATAGCCAGACCCAAAGTTTCTCGCTGGTAAATCTGGCCGCTAGCATCATTGTGGGTATTTTGACCAGTCTAATTTTGTTCTGCTCTCATTTTCATCAGGTAGCCGATGATATCGCCGCAGGCAAAAAATCCCCGATCGTCAGACTGGGCACTCAGTTAGGATCTAATGTTCTCACGGGTGCCACCGTACTTAGCTATCTGCTGTTACTGGGGTTAGTGGCAACGGGTGTGTTTCCGTTGACTACCCTCTGGGCATTGCTGGGTAGCCCGATCGCTTGGCAACTCTGCCGTTTTGTTGCCCAAAATCACGATCAACCAGAAATTGTGAGAACCTGTAAATACCTGGCAGTTCGCTTACATTTCGTCAGTGGAGTATTATTAAGCATTGGGTTTATCTTGAGTCACAAATGAAATGGGAAAAAAGTAATTGGCTGAGCATAGCCTTCACTACCAAGGGATCTGTAATTCCTTCGATCGTTGGACGGGTATTGATTTGTATGGTTTTTGGAGCGCTGATTTCACTGCTGCACACCTATAAGTATCCGGTTGCCCAAAAGTCTTTAGCCGACACAGTTCCTGCCGTAGTGCTAGGTCTGCTGCTGGTTTTTCGCACTAACACAGCCTACGATCGGTTCTGGGAAGGTCGCAAAGCCTGGGGCGTGATGAATAACAATATTCGGAACTTAGTGCGCATTGTGTGGCTGGGAATTGATGAACGGGTGACGGGCGATCGAGAGCGCAAGATTGCGGCTTTAGAAATGCTGCCTGCTTTTGCGATCGCTACTAAGCTATATCTGCGCGGCCAGCCCTTAGAACCAGAATTATCTAATGTTTTTTCGGCAGCACAGTTACAGCAGCTTAATGCAGTGCAAAACCCGGTGCTACAAATTGCTTTTTGGTTGGGTGATTACTTACAAAGTGAACATCGCCGGGGCAATATTGGCATTTATCAAATGAATGAATTACAGCAAATCATTAATAATATGGTGGATACTTTTGGCACATGTGAAAGAATTTTGCGCACGCCCATGCCCTTAGCTTATGCCATTCACCTCAAGCAGTTACTGCTAATTTATTGTTTGTTACTGCCGTTTAAACTAGTCGGAGATTTGGGCTGGGGGACGGCTCCAGTAGTAGGTTTGGTGAGTTTTACATTGTTTGGCATTGAGGCGATCGGGGTAGAAATTGAAAATCCTTTTGGCAATGACCCCAATGATCTGCCATTAGATAATATTTGTAAGAATATTCAACGGACGATCGAAGACACCATAAATCATGGTCATCCACCTGACTCCCTAGATTTGGATTTAGATGCAAATTAACTGTTGATTATCTGCTGCTTCGTTAGCCATACTCTCCACATCATAAGTCAGATTTTCTTTTCCTTTCTCCTACTTCAATCACTGCTCCAGGAGCTATAGAATCCAATGCCAATATAGTTTCGGAAACTAATGGCAACAAATCTGCTAGTTTATTGCTTACTGCTACTAAAACAATAATGGCAACTCCGGCTTGAGCAAGATTTTGTTGATAACGTAAGTTTTGATCCGTAGTCAATAGAACTGTGAAATTCTCTTGCTGCATTAGCTTCAGCAGCTCTCCATTTTTCTGTCCAGACCACCCCATTTCAACAACTGTAAGAATTTCATAGTCTGCAAATTCGCGTTTTAGACGGCGTGGGGCACATTCGTCAAGCAGTATGCGCATATTCCATCAACATGTTTTGGGCTAGTTCCAATGATGCTAAGGCTTGTTTGCGGGCTACACTGGGAAAATCGTCTAAGAATACGTCAAGAGAATCTCCGGCAGCTAAGTAGTCCCAAAGATTTTTTACTGGTACTCGGGTGCCAGTAAACACAAGTGTACCTCCCAAAATCTCTGGATCACTGTGCACGATCAAAGTTGTCAAAGTCATGGTATTTCTCGCTCTGCTAGACACTTTAAACAATATTATACTTGTGATGCTGATATTCAGACAGTGAGCATAAATTCTTGACATCCATACATATTCAATATTTCAATAACTTTAGACAATACTTTATGATCATTTGTTTTGCAAACAACCTTAGTCAGCCTTATAAAAGTGCCTCTAAAATAGACTCTGCACCAAAGCGAATAGCATCAGTACAAGGCAAACCTGTTTCGAGGCTAACTGTTTTAATGTAATTACACAGCTCTTCTTCATCGCTCAGATTTGCACCGTTGATAGCGATCGCCACCACCTTAGCTGGTGCAAAAGCCCCACCCGCCGTCGCAATTTGCTCATAGAGCTGAATCACCGCTGGTAAAGGCGGAATAGTTACCTGAGGACAATTTCGCACCGTCGTTTGTCCGGCCTTATGTACCAAAACTAAATGAGTTGGCTGACTACCCCGCAGCAAAGGCAATGTCGCCGTCGAACCCGGATGTAATATAGATCCTTGGCCTTCAATAATCAATAAATCCTGACCTGGAGCATGAGCGATCACGGCTTGCTCGATCGAACCCGCTGCATGGTCTACTTTAATCGCATCCAAAGCCACCCCGCTACCCACGATCATCAAACCCGCTTGACCCGTCGCCACAAACCGAGACTTAATACCTCGATCGACACAAGCTTTCTGTAACTCCAACCCCGCCGACATCTTGCCGATCGCCATATCTGTGCCCACCATCAGCACCCGCTTGCAGGGTAACTCTGCCGCCAAACCTCGCCCGATCAGCGGATTTTCTTTTGGGGGCTGGCGCACATCCCAAATCCATTGACCGGGCTGGAGAGCGGGCAAATTGGGATGACCATCCAGCCGCGTGTGCAAACCATTGACGATCGACATGCCAGCCGCCACTGCAACCTTCAACTCCGGCCACCAGTCATCAGGAATTACACCCCCAGAAGGTGCCGTACCAATCAACAAAACATCAGGCTTATAAGCCAGCGCCGCCTGAATATCGGCCACTACTGGAGCATCTCGCTTAATACCGGTGCATTCTACTACCGATGCACCAGCGGCCTCTCGATCAATCACCACTGCTACCGGGTTGGGGCTATAGCGCAGCACGGTCAAACCAGTTTTGCCATTTTGGCCTTTGATGCCACCGTGTAAAAGAACGGCTAAGCGATGATGAGGTAGAAGCATAGTCGGCAGATCAATAATTTTGCCATAAGCGTACCAGCTATTAGGTCTAGCTGGCACCAAAAAATTCTTAGTTCTCGGCTCTACCTGCTATTAGTCCCCAAACGAAGATGGCGACGATTGCACCAACCACAGCTAGTCCAATACTACCCAGGCTAAACAGGTGCTTAGGAGCGGTTGTTGCCAGTGACTTATATTTGATCAGGTTGTGGGCAGCGCCACCGATAAAAGAACCAGCGATACCCAAAGCTGCTGTTTGCAAGAATCCACCACCTTGACGACCGGGCATGATTGCCTTGGCGATCGCGCCAGCAATAACGCCAAGAATGATCCAAGACACAATTGAAATTATTAAACTCATCAGATTTTCTCCACGATTTTGTAAATTCTGTCTTTACTTAGGATAGCGATCGATCCCAAAATTGACGAATTTCCGCAAAGAAAGATCACAAAAATCACACCAAACAGTGATCGAACCCAGCCTGCAAAGACACTTGATCTAGACCCCGCCCAATAAATACCAATTGATTTACCCGTGATTCTGTGGCTGACCACAGCCGATCTTGGCGACCATCAAAAATCATGTGGACTCCCTGAAATACAAAGCGGTGATCCCGGTCAGCTAAGTTTAAAATCCCCTTCATCCGAAAAATGTTTTCGCCTTGAGTGCGCACCAACTCCGACATCCAATCATTGAGCTTTTCACCGTCCAGAGCACCCTCTTTAATAATGGCGATCGAACCCACAGTTTCGTCATGTTCATGGGCTTCTTCACCCAAAAAATCCGGGTCGATCGCTAAAGCCCGCTCTAAGTTAAAAGCATCAAGCCCGATGACATGCTCGATCGCCAGCGCCGAATCCTGAGTTCGATAAATTTTGGCGATCGCATTCATCGCCCGGATTTTTTGCTCCAAAGCATCCAAGTCAGCCCCACTCACTAAGTCCATCTTATTCAGCGCAATCACGTCGGCAAAAGCAATCTGCTCCTGTACTTCTTCTGCATCCCAATGCTGCAACACATGCTTAGCATCTACCATGGTTACTACGGCATCTAAGTGGGTTTGCGCCTGCACATCGTCGTCTACAAAGAAGGTTTGAATTACCGGTGCCGGGTCGGCAAGGCCAGTGGTTTCAATTACTAATCGATCGAACTTATCCCGTCTCTGCATCAAGTTACCAATAATTCGAATCAAGTCGCCCCGGACAGTGCAGCAAATACAGCCATTATTCATTTCAAAGATTTCTTCATCAGCATCAATAATAAGCTGATGGTCAATGCCCACTTCCCCAAATTCGTTCACAATTACGGCAATCTTTTGGCCGTGCTGTTCTGTAAGAATCCGGTTTAGCAAAGTGGTCTTGCCAGAGCCAAGGTAGCCAGTGAGCAAAGTAACGGGGACAGTAGATGCAGCCATGGGTTAAGCCTGAAAATAGATTGGCTTTAGCATAGCTCAGATTCTATCGATCGCCTCGGATGCGGGTAAATGTGGCCGTGCATTCACAACCTGAGGAATATAAGCCTTCATTCGCGCTAACATTTGCTCCTCTTTCTTCTGCTTAGATTGATTTTTAGCTTTAATTGGTTTTTGCTCATTGGCAGGAGTTTGTTGAACTGAAAGGGTGTAACCTTGATGAGTTTCCACTACTACAAAAGCAAATAGACATATTAAATGATGACCAATCAGTCAGGTCAACCTTCAGCTAAAAATCGGTATCGTTTTTTCCAAGGAATTCTACCCTTAAAACGATCGGCGATCGGCAAAGACATCATTGGGGGGATTGTATTGGCGGCAATCGGTATTCCAGAAGTGATGGGCTACACCAAAATTGCTGGCACCCCGATCGCCACAGGTTTGTACACCCTCATTTTCCCAGTGGTGATGTTTGCGATCTTGGGTTCTTCTCGCCATCTGGTCGTCGCTGCCGACTCTGCAACTGCGGCGATTTTAGCTGCTGGTCTATCAGGCTTGGCTCCATTGGGTAGCGCTCATTATTTAGCTTTAGCCCAGTTGGTTGCCATTTTGGTGGCTGGAATCTTGTTGCTTGCCCGCTTGTTCCGGTTAGGTTTCGTGGCAGATTTTCTGTCCCGGACTGTTTTGATTGGCTTTCTAACCGGAGTGGGAATTCAGGTGGCGATCGGTCAATTAGCGGGCTTATTAGATCTCAAAAGTGCTGGACACTATCCAATCCAGCAAATCAGTGGGGTAATTGCTGGTCTGCCTCATGCCAACCCCTTAGCGATCGGTGTTTCTGTCACTGTTTTGATCGTGATTAAGCTTTGCGAAAAATTCCTGCCCAAGTTTCCTGGTGCCTTGCTAGCAGTAATTGTGGCAATCATGGCCAGTTGGCTGTTTAACTTTGCAGGTCAAGGAATTACCGTAGTCGGTGCGGTGCCGAGCGGTTTGCCATCTTTTGGTTTACCTGCTGTTGCTCTGAATGAAATCCCCCAAGTACTAGGAATTGCCTTGTCTTGCTGTATTGTGATTGTTGCTCAAAGCGCTGCTACTTCTCGTGCCTACGCCTTTCGTTACAGCGAAAATTTCAAAGAAAATATGGATCTGGAAGGTTTGGCCGCAGCTAATTTAGCCGCTGGGTTAACTGGCACCTTCGTAGTTAATGGCAGCCCGACCAAAACTGAGATTGTGGACACAGCGGGTGGAAGAAGCCAGATTGCCCAGCTTGCGACAGTAGCCGTCGTTTTGATCGTAATACTCTTGCTCACCCAA
>JAYSRP010000259.1:0-11988 GCA_043721015.1 Synechococcales cyanobacterium
ATTGGCGAAAGCTATCGGGGCAAAAAGATGGCAATCCGATCGCCGAGGATGCTTGCAGTTTTCGAGGCTCTAGTGGTTTGCAGTGCGGTATTTATGATGAGACAGAATTTCATGAGGCCGATCGATATAAGACTTATGATTTGCCGGGGATTTTGGGGAATTTAGAGATTGAGCTGTGGACAGAGGCGGCGTTTATGAGGTCGATCGAGGCCACCGTTCAACGGACTGGGCAACCGATCGCTAAGGGACGCTTTAAGCATTGCTTGGCATTTATGAAGTTAAAGGCATATCGAGAGGAGCGGTTGAATTGGCAGTTGCAGTTTCCGGGCAAACTGGAGCCGATTGCTGAGGCTTGGCAGGTGCAGGTATTGAAGGGTCTGGAGGTTTGGCAGCCGAATAATCCTTGGGCAACGGAGATTAATCAGAAGCTGCGCAGTCAGGCGCTGGTAAGCTATGTGTTAAATCGCCCAGTAGCGGAGGTGCGCCAGCGGTTGCGGTTGCCGATGCACTTTCAGATTTACCCGATCGGGGACAGCTCTAGTTTCCATGAAGCTGCAACTTACTCGGTGGCTTTTGGCCAGAGTGCGCTGCTGCTAGATACTTTGGCCTATTGGCTCAAAGGTAGAGGAGGCGAGATATGGATCGCCTAATGTCAATCCCTGATAGGGATTCAATTGAGAGAGTTGGAGGAAATAAAGCTTACGCCGTTAAGCATAGATTCATTTATTTCAATCCCTGTAAGGGATTAGCCCTCCGCTTTAAAATTATGGCATATTTTTGAAGCTTGGATTCATTTGACAGACAAATGAATCCAAGCTTTAATGACCCATTGCATCTATCTAACACTTATGCTAGTTTATTGATCAGTACATTAAAAAAACAAAACCATGTCGAAAAAAGATCGCGTATATCGACTTTTATCTGATGGCAAGCCCCATCAAACAGAAGAACTGGTACAGATTAGCCATAGATTTAGCGCTCTTCTCCACATTCTCCGTGAAGAAGAAGGCTATGAGATTACCAAAACTCAGTTAAGCCGCTATGTCTGGACTTATCAATTGTTAAAGGTGAAAGCATCATAACAATTGGTTTTGTCTTAATCTTTAGCAGGATCATCTCCTGATGGTGATCCTGCCTACAGGGAAGCTCAGTATAGCTTTCGGCTTTAAGCTTAGACGTATGCAGACTATAACCCCCTTTTGCTGGGTACAAGCCTATACAACTTATTTTTTAGTTTAGATTTACTGAATTTGAAGCTTCCCTGTCATTACTCTCATATTATTTAATTCAGAGGTTTTATGACCAAAAGAACTGTTTTTTTTAATCACAAAGGAGGGGTGAGCAAAACCACCTCTGTCTATAATATTGGCTGGATGCTGTCCAAAGAGCACAAGGTTTTAGTAGTAGATGCTGATCCGCAATGCAATTTATCTAGCTTAATTTTAGGAGAATATTTTGATCAGTACTATATGAATGAATCGACTAAGCACCAGAATATTAAAGATGGTGTCCAAGTAGCATTTACTGGTAAACCATCCCCGATCAAGGCAGTAGATTGTTTTTCACCGCCACGAGCTTCTTCTTTGTATTTACTTGCTGGGCATCCCAACTTATCGGAATATGATGCAGCATTAACATTTGCACAAAATTCCAATAATGCCATTACAACATTGCAAAATCTGCCGGGGGCTTTCTCGGAGCTAATTAAGCTTACTGAAGAAAAATACTCCATTGATTACACCCTAATAGATTTAAATCCTGGCTTGAGTGCGATAAACCAAAATTTATTTCTATCAGCACATGCTTTTATTCTGCCTACCAATCCAGACCCATTTTCTATTATGGCAATTGATGCTCTCAAAAATATTTTGCCAAAATGGGTTGCATGGAAAAGGAATTCCATCCAAATCTTTGATGATACTGCATATCCATTATTATCCGGAGAGCCTAAATTTATTGGCACATTAATTCAACGATTTAATATTCGTAAAGGGAAAGCTGCAAAGCCATATCAAGATAACATTTCTGAAATCAAAAGTAAGATCAAGGAAGATTTCTTTGATTATATTGCTCGGTCTGGCATGACACTTGATTCTGAACAATACAAAGCAGAATTCATTGAAAGTGGCTACTGTCTGAGTGAAGTACCAGATTTTCAAGGGCTATTACCAAAATCTTATGATGCTGGAGTTCCTATTTTTGACTTATCAAATACCGAAATTGGTGAAAGTGGAAAAGTTTTGACTACGTTGATCAAAAAAAGAGATGATCTTAACAAACAGTTTGAGATATTAAATAAAAAAATTATCGACTTACTGAGTTATGCGTAATGCCCTAAATCTTTTCAAATTCAACATTGCGGAAGCTCGTAATTTAACTTCACTTTATAATTACCTAGAAGTCTCTATGAAATCCCCTTTATCTTTTGATGACTTACTACGATCGCAGGTTGTTTATTCTGTCAGTGCCTTTGACAAGCTAATTCATGACATTATCCGTATTGGCATGGTAGAGATCTTTGTCGGGAGAAGATCACCAACTCCTGCATACCTAGCCGAATCGATATCAATTTCAATTCATAATGAATTAATTACAGCTACCATCCCCCCTCCAGCCTATATATTTGAACAAGCAATTTTCCGCAAGCTTAAAACTATCTCCTATCAAGAACCAGGTAAAATAGCAGAGGGATTAAGCTACATATGGGAAGAGAAACAAAAATGGCAAAAAATCTCTACTGAAATCGGTCTGGATGATAAAGATGTCAAAACACAACTGAAATTAATTGCCAACAGAAGAAATGCAATTGTTCATGAATCTGATATTGATATATCATCGAACTCCAAGTATCCAATCGACAAAGATGATTGCAAAGCTATTACAGACTTTCTGGAACAATGTGGAGAAGCTATCGTTACCTTAATAACTTAGGCGTGATTTCAGCAGATTCATGGCGCATTAACAAACCAATTAAAGTATTGATTAAATATCATGAGTGATGATCTAGATTTTTTAGAAGACGATGATTTTGGCTTTGAGGCAGAAGCCGATCGATCTCTACCCACTGTAAAACGTGAGCTACTAACCCTCAAGTTACTACGTAATGCCATACAGTCTCAGCATCCCAATGATGCAGTGATGCAGGATTTTGCTGAATATGTGTTGCCAAATCTACTGCGCTTGGCGATCGGGGTGACGGCCAAAGGTGGCAACTTCTTTGAAGAACTAGATCAGAAAAATGCGGCTGCTGGCAAAGCTCCAGTCCGCAGAGACAATGCCGCTGACCAATCACTGAGTACCCATTTACTCAATGGTTTGTTTCCAGCTAACTTGATCGAGCAGCAATTAGAAAAGCTAAATACTACTGTCCAACGAGTAGTAGCGAACTATCCTCTGCGACGACGGTTGTTGATGGCTGGATTTATCTTGCACGACTTTGAAAAGTTTAAGTATGATTATTTTCCCAGCATTCTCCAGAAATACAAAGATCTCCAGAACAACAAGGATGAGCAAATTCGAGATCTATCGATCGCCGATCATCAAGAGATTTTGCTAGCAATAGTTCCAGAACTACAGCTTGATCGATTCATTTCACCTGAAGAACCCAAAAAGTGGACGGAATATATTGATGACCTGCTTTGTCTAGCCTACAATGCTCAACGACGTTGGGGCACTAACTGGAATTTCTCTAGTTTCAACGGCTTAAACCCCAAATTAGATGATCGGGTCTTGGGATCTTTATCTGACCTGACTTGTTTAGCAGATTCTTTGGCTTCGATCGTTAAACATCCCTATGATGCCGAAAACTATCGATTAAATGATTACTTGGGTAGACTCAGCGATCGACAGCTTAAGTTTACTTACCACAGCATCTCTGAAAACCGGGGCGTGTTAACTAATGTAGTAAATAATGCCCTGGTAGATGCTCACATCAGCCTCAACACCACAGAGCACAAATATTATGAGCCATTATTGTACTTGCCTACAGGCGTGATTTACATCGCCCTCAAAGATGCTCCAACTATAGATTCAGCAAGCCTGCCAGAACGAGTCGTAAACAGTATCAAAGAACTTTGTGCTGGACAACTTCGCCAGCGACAGACTGGCTTTGGTCGAGATGGTAAGGGCATGAAATATGCTGATTACTATAACTTGTTTTTTACAGATGTTGAACTGATGAAAGTCGCCTTAGCTGCTACTTTACGAATTCTACGTGACGGCAAAGATTCAGTGGCTGGTAGTCGCAGTGACAACCTGGTAAAATTCCAACAGCAGAACGTGCTGCCTAATGACTATGATTTTAAATTTGCTGACGACTTGCGGATCGATCGAATCGCAGAATTTGGGGATGTAATCAGCCGCAAAATTTGGGGTGAGCGACTGCTGAAAATTGAAGCTTTACGCAAACAAGATAAAAAGCTAGCGGCACCAGACGAGCTGGACTTGATTCACAAAGTAGCTGAGTTTTGGGGGCTGCAAGACTGCTCTCCAGCCATCCGCGAAATTCAGCGAATTAACGAATCTCTAAAATCGTTAAAAATCAAAGGGAATACTGGCGGTGTGCCTTATGAATGGTACTACCTGGCTGCTCAATACTTAAAACAACATCCTGGGATCGAAAGCGTTCGAGAGACTTGCTTGCAAGCCATTGAATATGTAGCTGGATTAATTCAGCCAATTATCGATCAATATCAAATCGCTGATGGCTGGGATGACATTCGGCAGTGGTGCGATCGAGTAGTGATGCTGCCCGGAGGTCAATCTGTCAGTGACAACGCGGATATCTTCCTGAAAGAATTATCCAATTATAACAACGCTAAAAAGGCTGGGCGGGGGAAGCAGCTAATTTGCTCTATTTCTCACTCCGCTTATACTGTCACCGAACAGATGGAATCGGCGGTCTTATTTACACCCCAGGTTTATACCAATAAGCAAATGCTGAATGGTTCTAATGCCAAGCGCAATATTTCTAGTATTGCTGGCATTGAAATGATGCTGAGGCAAATTTTAATGAACCAGACCCAAGCCGTCGGTAAGCGGTTTGAAGATGGCAAGTATCGCTACTTGTATTTTTATCCTACCTATTACTTCACCCCCGAAACCAATAAATTCTTACAGCAAGCATACAGTGGAATTGCTCAAACTCGCTTTGATACTAGTATTCGCAATCATTTTATTACCAAAGAGTTAGATGCAGATTTTGGCCGTGGTCAATATCAAAGTGTCGATGCTTTTTTAATTGATGATGATCTGGCCAGGTGCAAGGCGTTAGATGAAGATGATGACGACTACAGACGCGATCGAACTTTCAAGCTATCTTACCCTGACGACAAACCACTAACCTTCTACTTCATGGCACTACCACCGGGCAAAGACCCCACAGATACAGAGTCTTGGATTATGCCAGCTTGGTTAGCCTTAGCTTTCCCGATGATCTTGGATGTGAAAACAGTGGTTTCGGAGTCACCAATTCCACCATTCAACGATGGTGCCGAGTTTGAGGAAAGCGTTTTTATTGATAGTGCCCCCCAAGCTCTGCGTACCTTGCTTGGTAAAGATCGATTCCGGCTTGACCATATTTTATCAAGCTGGAAAACTCCCGATGGCATTAGCCGAGCAGCTCCTTTAAATACTCTCACTGCGGCCTATGCCATTCATCTGGATGTCAATGCTAAGCAGGGGAAAACAGGTTATGACTCCAACTGGGGCAAGCTTACAGAGCTAGCTAAAGACCTGGATACGAGTCCCTTATACGTTTGTGCTTACCTTATCAAGTGGGCACGCGGACAAAAAACAGAGGTGCCTGGAACGAAAAAAATGAAGCTATATATTCATTGTTTTTATCCTTGCTTTGACCCTTATGTTGAATTCGACCCTCAACAGGAAACCCTAATTGTGAAAGACCCCGAGAAATCCCCCATGCACCATCCTCAAAGATTAACCGAGTTATATCGTAAATTTTATCGTGCAAAAGATCGCTATGATCCCAAGGCTAATGCGGTACTGAAACCAATATCTGATGCTGCTGATATTTTGCTTAAAGCTGATTTCGCGGCTTTTTATGGTGAGACTTTAGTAATGACTGTGGCAGCCGAAATTTGTAAATTGATGGATCGTATTAGAAGCTCCAATGCCGAAGGAAGGTGGATTATCAGCAGTCGAGAAGAAGAGAGATTAGCTGTGGTGGAGTTTGCTAGATACTTTGTAGTAGAAGTATTCGAGAAAACTTTTGCTGGTGATCGAGCGCGGATAGCTGGTCGTCAACTTAATCTTTTAAAAAATACTTGTGAACTACTATATCGACTGGAAAATGACCGAGAAAACAAAGAATATAAAGCTAATAAAAAGCCAGGTGAACCTGCCAAGCCAGAGGAGGAAGAAGAAAATGAAATATAGCTAGGACAAACATTTAGACTCTCAAACTCATACCTTGTCTACATTCACTTTATCTACATTTTTTTTCAGGAGAACTAAAATGACTATTCTTAAATCGATCGACAGCACCAAACTATTTCATAACGAAATCCCTTACAAGCCAATGGGCAAGTATGTTCATTTTCTGACTATGCGTATTACCGAGTCCTATCCTCTGTTTCAAACCGATAGTGAACTGAATAAAGCACGAGTCAGCGCTGGAATTGTTGACAAGACTCCGATTAGTCGGCTGGCAATGTTTAAACGGAAGCAATCTACACCTGAACGATTGGTTGGACGCGAGTTACTCCGCAATTATGGCTTGATGACTGCGGAAGAATGTGAATACAACGTTAAATTCGCTATGAATAATCCTGATTGCATTATTTACGGTTTTGCGATCGGTGATTCTGGCTCAGAAAAATCTAAAGTAGTAGTAGATACTGCTTTTTCGATTAACTCCTTTGATGCAACTCATGAAACATTTACTCTAAATGCCCCTTTTGAACATGGCACTATGAGTGAGAAAGGATCTGTCACTAGCCGAATCAATCAGCAAGACCACATCAAACCCCAGGTATTTTTCCCAAGTATTGTTACCCTCAAAGATCCCACCGAAGCTAATTTCTTGTATGTGTTCAACAATATTTTGAGAACCAGGCACTATGGGGCACAGACTACCCGCACAGGCCGAGTACGAAATGAATTAATAGGAGTCATTTTTGCTGATGGCGAAATTGTGAGTAATTTGCGCTGGACTCAGGCAATTTATGATGCAATGAAAGAGAGCCATAGCTTTGACTCCACCGATCCGCTCAACGAAGAATCAGTTTTGACTGCGGCCACCAGCACCATAGAGGCTCTCATGACCAAAGAATTTATCGTGCATACAGATTTGTTAGGCACAAAATTCACTCCGCTATTAGATGAAGTTAAAACTTTATTGGGAAATGAAGACAGCTTGAAGCAAGTTTTACAGCAAGCTGACCAAGAAGCTAAAGCATATTTCAAGGCTCATATCGAAAAGCCAAAGAAAGCTGATAAAGAAAAGGCTGCTAAATAGGTAACTTGTATGACTCACATTTACCATTGTTCGATCGAACTCCACGATAGCCTTTATTACGCGACCCGCGAAATTGGTCGGCTGTATGAGACTGAGCCAATTCTACATAACTACGCGCTCTGCTATGCCTTGGGATTAGTGGATAGCGATCGATATGCTACCCGTGTTCCGGCAGAGCATGAATATCGCTACTTCTGCCCGGAGCAAGTACCTAAATATGAGGAGCATCTTACTCCATTGAACCAACAGGGAATTTATGTCACTCCAGCTAAAGCTATCCGCCATAGTGCAGTGCTACATACTTGGAAATATGCTAACAACCACTACCATGTAGAGATGGAAAAGACTCAAAAAAACATTCCTAGTTTTGGCCGAGCTAAAGAGATTGCTGTAGAAAGTCAATTTGAGTGCTTTATGATCACGAACCAGCCTATTCAGCTACCTAAATGGATTCGACTGGGGAAGTGGATGAGTAAAGCAGCTTTAACTGTTAGCGAAATATTAGAGTTCGATCAACATACCAGTGATTTCATTTGTGAGCACCCTCTTAACCCCTTAGATGTAATGTTTACTCAGCAAGTCGTTAGTTATGACACATTAAATATGCCCCCAGTGAGCTTAATTCAGAATATTAGGTTCCTGAAAGGGATGCACTATCGGTGCAAATTAGGTAATTCAGCTTTTACACTGCCAGCTAATATGCAATATCGATTTAGTGGATGATTAATTGACATGATTCAATTTCTGCCACCAATGGTGGCAGAAATTAATAAAAGCTGTAAAACCACTAATACAAAGAGTTCTACAATGAAAAAAGTTCTAGACAGTACCCAATCTTATACCTTCAGTAAGATCTTTGATCTGAGAATTTCGGCAGATGATTTAGCTGCTGAGTTCGGGTATACCCTAACTCGCAAGAGACTAACTCTGCCTACTTATGCAGGAGATCTAGAGCAGCTCGATGCTCTACAAGCTAGAATCGAGCGAGTTTTACCATATGTAGATCTGGCTAATGAAATGTCTCGCCGCGAAGTATTGATTTCTCAAGTAGTATTAGAGCTGGTCTACTACACCAAAGCCCAACTCAAAATCGAATACCCGATCAAAGTCACTAACCATTTACAAGGCTATTTAGACTATTTACTGCGCAGTCAAACAGAATTAATAGTTATCGAAGCCAAACATCAAGATTTAGATTATGGCTTCACCCAACTAGCTGCCGAAATGATTGCCCTTGATCAATGGGAGCGCACCCCCGATCAACCAACCCTTTTGGGTGTCGTCACCACCGGTAAAATCTGGGAATTTGGCTTGTTACATCGTGCCAGCAAGCACATCGAACAAGGACTCGATAGCTATCGAGTCCCAGATGATCTAGATCCACTGATGCGTATTTTGGTGCAAGCTCTATCGTAAAAATCACTAATTTTCTTTATGCCTCATAGCTTAGTTTTAAATTTAACACCGATCGCCCCCATCCAACCCGGATACCTGAGCGGCAAACACGTCCATGCGCTATTTTTGACCATCATCAACTCGGTAGATCCAGCTTTGGCTACTCGGCTGCATGAACAAACCACCGAAAAAGCCTTTACCCTTAGCCCCATTCAAACCGGCAGACCCGACAAATTACGCTGGCAGCACGATCGAGCTATCCCGGCTGGCACCCCCTGCTGGTGGCGAATCTCATTATTAGATGATGCTCTGTTTGGCCATTTGACCCCCTTATGGCTGAATCTGAACCCCAAACAGGCTTGGCATTTAGGAGCCGCTGACTTGCAGATTACCAGCGTTCTTGGAACACCCCAGCCACGCCAGCCCTGGGCAAATTTTGCTAGCTATGGGCAGCTTTATGAGGAGGCTAGTGATCGCACCCACCTAGACTTAATTTTTGCTACCCCCACGGCCTTCCGGCAACAGAACTTTGATACTTCTTTACCCAGCCGCGACTTGGTATTTAAGAGTTGGCTAAAAAAATGGAATCAATATAGTGGCATAGAGTTTGACCCAGCCATTTTAGAATGTATTTTTCCCAGCTACTTTAATATTTACACCGAGATTGTGGAAGATTCGCGCAGTAAATTTATTGGCTATTTAGGTGAGATGACTTTTAGAATTATGGGCAAAATAGAACCAGAAGTGATTAAACAAATTAATACCCTGGCAGATTTTGCGCTCTATGCTGGCACGGGGCGCAAAACCCCGATGGGCATGGGCATGACCCGGAGACACTATGGAAAATGATTACATCCCGATCGCCGCGCTAAATCAATATAGCTATTGCCCTCACCGCTGTTGGCGGATGTTTTGTGCCGGGGAATTTGTCGATAACCAGTATACGATCGAGGGCACCAGCTTACATGAGCGGGTGCATACTTTGGGCGACAGTAATTTGGGTGAAACCTATCAGGTGCGGGCAATTTGGCTAAAGTCTAACCGCTATGGCTTAGTGGGGAAATCGGATTTGATTGAGGAAGTAGATGGCTGCTGGTATCCGATCGAGTATAAGCGTGGCAACCGGGGTGAATACGATAACGATGAGTTACAGGTCTGCGCTCAGGCGCTGTGTTTGGAAGAGATGACCGGCCAGGAAATTAGGCAGGGCTATGTTTACTATGCGCTGTCCCATCAGCGAGTGCTGGTAGAAATTGATCAGGCGCTGCGGCAGATGGCGATCGAGACTATTGCGGCAGTCACAGATTTATTGACGACGGGAAAAATGCCTCGACCGGTTTATTCGCCGCGCTGTAAGGGTTGTAGTTTGGTGGAGCACTGTTTGCCGAAGGCGGTGGAAAAAGTCGGGAAATATCGGGAAGACTAG
This sequence comes from Synechococcales cyanobacterium, assembly GCA_043721015.1. Lineage (GTDB taxonomy): Bacteria > Cyanobacteriota > Cyanobacteriia > Cyanobacteriales > Chamaesiphonaceae > JAAFHZ01. Next base: position 10,299 of record JAYSRP010000259.1, read on the forward strand.
ATTTATATGTAGCGAGGGATCGATCGTGGGAACTTTGTATATTATGCAAGACGATGCTTTTATTGGCAAAGTCGATGAAAGGCTGAAGGTGACTCATGAGCATCAGGTGATCAAAGATGTGCCACTGATTAAACTGGATGGGGTGGTGGTAATGGGGCGGGCGACGGTTTCTCCGGCGGCTGTAATGGAGCTGTTGGAGCGGAAAATTCCGCTGACTTTTTTGCATAAGAGTGGGCGGTATTTGGGCAGTTTGGAAGCGCCATTAGGCAAGAATATTTTCATTCGATCGGCGCAGTGGTCGGCGGCGAAGGGCGATGACGAGAAGGTGCTGCATGTGGTGCGGGGGTTTATTCGGGGGAAGCTGAAGAATTATCGGCATAGCTTGCTGCGGGCGCAGCGCGAAAATACGGGCTTAGATTTGTCGAAGGCGGTGGGGTTAATTGGGGGTTCGATCGACAGCTTACCCACCACGATGAGTGTGGATTCGTTGCGGGGTCTGGAGGGTGTGGGCAGTGCGGCGTATTTTGGCTGTTTCGATCGGCTGTTGAAGAATCCAGATTTTGAGTTTAAAACCCGCAACCGTCGCCCGCCATTAGATCCGGTGAATGCGCTGTTGAGTTTTGGCTATGCTTTGCTGTTGCATGATGTGCAAAGTGCGGTAAATATTGCCGGGTTTGACCCGTATTTGGGTTATTTGCATGTGGAACGCTATGGTCGTCCGTCGTTGGCGTTGGATTTGATGGAGGAGTTTCGGCCTTTGGTGGTGGACTCGATCGTGCTGGCGGCGGTTAATAAGAAGCTGTTGACGGTGGCCGATTTTACGACGGAGCCGGTGAGTGGTGCGGTGTCGTTGTCAGATGAGGGGCGGAAGATTTTTTTGCGGTTGTATGAGCAGAAGAAGCAGTCGGAGTTTAAGCATCCGGTGATGGAGAAAAAGTGTACTTACCAGAAGGCTTTTTTGATGCAGGCGCGGCTGTTGGGTAAGTATTTGATGGCTGAGATTGAGCTGTATCCGCCGTTGGTGTTGAAGTGATGAATAATTTGGTGGTTTCGTATGATATCTCTGATGATAAGCGGCGGACTAAGGTGCATAAGATGTTGAAGTCTTATGGGCAATGGATGCAGTACAGTTTGTTTGAGTGTCATGATTTGACTGATGCGCAGTATGCGAAGCTGCGGGTAAGGCTGGATAAGCTGATTAAGCCGGAGGAGGACAGTGTGCGGTTTTATTTTTTGTGTGGGTGTTGTGTGGGGAAGGTGGAGCGGGTGGGGGGTGAGCAGGTGCGAGATGATTCTATTTTTTTTGCTTGAGGGTTTTGCGCGGGTGGGGGGGTGTTGGAAGGACGGGTGCAGAAAAAAGGGGCTGGGTTACAGAGCTGGCAATGGTTTGGGGCTTTTTGCGCTGAGGGGTGATCCGCGCAAGCCTTCAAGTTGTTTAGGGATAAGGCTTTTAGGATTTTTGCTTTGTGGATCAAATGGAGCTTTTTGTGATATATTTACTTTTGTTGGCTCAGCCGCGCAAACGCACCTTGAAAACCATATATACCAATGTCTCCAAGATGCTGGGGGTGGCAATACAACCGAATCCCTTTCAGGGATTGAAACATCAGCCGATCGAAGTGATTGCTGCCTCTCTCTCAGGGTGGCAATACAACCGAATCCCTTTCAGGGATTGAAACGGCTTCATTTA
>JAYSRP010000260.1:0-11945 GCA_043721015.1 Synechococcales cyanobacterium
TGTTTTCCAGACTCTTATTGTATGATCATCACTGCCACTAACAATCATCTTATTATTAGGACTAAAAACAACTGACCTTACTGAATCACTATGACCCAAAAACGTGTTTAAACATTCTCCTGACTTTACATTCCAAGTTTTTATCGTATGATCATCACTACCGCTAACAATTATCTTACTGTCAGGACTAAAAGCAATTGATCTTACTGAGCCGCTATGACCAGAGAAAGTCATTAAACATTTTCTTGATTTTACATTCCAAGTTCTTATTGTATGATTATCATCACCACTAACAATCGTCTTACTGTCAGGGCTAAAGGCCACTGACAATACAGAAGAAGACTGTTTAGGAAAGGTTATTAAGCATTCCCCTGATTTTACTTCCCAAATCTTTATTGTCTGGTCATCACTACTACTAATAATTGTCTCATTACCTGTACTAAAAGCAACTGAATTTACTCTATCAGTATGCCCATCTAGAATATGAAAACACTGACCAGTTTCGCAACTCCATAGCCTTATTGTATTGTCTCCACCACTACAAATTAACTGTTCATCTGAGCTAAAGCATACAGAGCGAATATAATTTGTATGGCCTAGATAAGTCCGTATTTTCTGTCCGTTTTCTACTTGCCATAAACATATTTCACCATTCATATCTCCTGTAGCAATAAATCGTCCAGTTGAACTACATGCTGTCGCCCAAACGCTCCCCAATACTTTCATGAATACAGAGCCACTTAAATCAGTCTGTTTCATGTTAACATTATGTAAGATAATATTTTGTAAATACACTTGCCACAAAGTCAGACCTGAGAAATCATGTCCATTTAAATTACTTTTAAACTGACACAATAAGTTTAAAATATTGCCGCCTGCGTAACCAGGCTCTTTATATCCTTTTTTTTGCAAAGCTGTTTTTAATCTGATTAGCCGCTCATTTACTAAATCAATATTTTTAAATGTGTCAATTAATCTATTTTTCAATGGATTAATAATTAAACGTATTTGCATGTCACGAATGTAATCTTTTGATTGAGCCATCATAAGAGCATGACTATTCAATAAGTTGATTTTTTCGGTCACGATTTCGTCACGAATTTGCTCTATTATTTTATTTGTTACATATTCAAGTAAAATAGGCTGTAAGTAAAAGCCAGTTGAGTTTTTCTCCAATCTTAATTTCCCTTGTAAAGTTTGTAATATAGATCCTACTTGTTGCTTTGTAATTGATAGTACTACATTTGTTTTTAAATCTAATATTGAAACTGGTTCTCGATTAATAGCTAGCCAGAATATTACTTCCCTTTCTTTTAGTGTAAGCCTATTGAAGTGCCATTCTAAAACTTCTTGTAATTTGCCAAGAAGAATTTTTTCTTGTCTTAATGCTTCGGAAATACTTCCGCGAAAAACGTCATTTATATATTTAGCATATAATTGAAGGGCATAAGGATTCCCATTCAAAAACTCAATTAATTTCTCCCATTCATTATCAGAACCTTTGAAATTGCCATACTCGTAAAATATCTTTTTTCCATTCACATAGTCTAATCCTTCTAGGTCTAAAAATCTAGTTGGCTTATTTCTCCCAGACAAAGCAGTAATGTTGTCAGGTTTTTCTCTACTGGTTATTAGCAAACAACTTTGATGCTGGATTTTACAGATACTTTCAAATAAAATCCCGTAATTTTCATACTCTTTTTGGTATTGACCACTATATTCACCACTCTGTAAAATTGATTCTAAATTATCAAGAATAATTAAACATCGATGTTTCTTTAGGTAAGACAACAACATCGAAATCTGCTCATCTAAACTATTTTGAGAATAATAGCTTACATGATCTGATAAGAATGTAATTATATCTTGCAAAAAATCATAAACTGAATGTATATTAACCAAGTCGCGCCAAATAATATATTCAAAATTTTCCTTGACACTGTGAGACAAGAGTAGTGAAAGAGCCGTTTTACCCATACCACCCATACCAAATATCGAGACAAATCGACAATTATCTTCTAAAATCCATTTTGTCAATACTGATTGTTCATATTCTCTCCCAACGAAGAAACCAATCTCTGGCTTATTACCCCAATCACACCAACCTTCATGTGATTGATTTGTATATGATGAATTGGGCTTGCTCTTCTCATATGACAAAGATGGGGGCAAGTCAACTGGGTTTTCTGATAAATCCACCATCAAGTGCTTCTTGCTGGTGGGAGCTACTTTTTTCGGATAGTCTTAATTGTCCTTAAGATCCCCTGAGCAATATTGAAATACGCCTCATCAGAATCTGCCCAAGACTTAATCGGCTTAGCGTCAGTAGGCAGAGCCTGCAATATCTCTAACCCCGACTGATCCCATAGTACTCTCCGACAAATGATCGGAATCACTCGTGCCGTTCCATCCCGATGTCGATCAAGCGCCGTTTTTACCTCCACCCTTTGGCAATAACCAGAAGCAAAGAAATCAAAGCTGACCATCAGCAAAATAATATCCGCAGAATTAAGCTGAGACTTGATCTCATTATCCCACTCTTTTCCTGACTCAATTAGTCGATCGTGCCAAAAGCTGATTTCACCATTATTCAGAGGCACTGCCAAAGCCTTTTGCAAAGCGTCTTTATAGCTTTCATCAGCATGAGTGTAGGAACAGAAAATCGTAATCGGCTGGGCTGGCAAAGTATCAGTCATAATAGAGGGTTACTGAGAATTTACATTAGTATATCTCTTTCTCCCTAAAAATAGATATATTCTCTACCGCTCAGGTATCTTGCCGAATGCGTTCCTTGCCAAACTTGTGGCCATCCCCTAAGAACACCACATGCCGTTTTTTTGCTAATTTTAGACTAGATAATTAAAATTATTATCAAGGAATTTATAAATTTATTGATTCATGAGGAATTGTGACTATATTTAACCCCAAGCCGCAAAAATCGGGCTTTTACATTCACTGATCCATTTCCAAGAAAGGTTCTTCCGCATGAAGAACGAAGCTCTCATCAGATAAAGGTGGCAACTCTAAATGAGCTGTTCTCTTCAAAATTTCCACAGTTAGATCCATGCGTTCTGAATCTGTCAAGCGATCGAAGTTATCCAAAAGTTCTTGCACTGAAGCAGTCATCTTGTCCTCTTTAGACCTTTTGTCAGGATAACATATACTTTGGCTGACTTTGGGGATATAAATAGATAGACTAACCTATTCAGCAAACATTTCAGCCAAGGTATCAAGAACTATTTTTTGTTCATCTGAGTTAATCTCTCCCAAAATCTTGACTAATCTAGTTTTATCCACTGTTCGCATCTGATCCAAAACTATTTGACCATCTTTGCCCTGAAACCGGCAGACAACACGAGTTGGATATTCTTTCCCTTTAGTCGTCATCGGAGCAACAATCACAGTAGCAATATTGCGATTCATCTCATCTGGTGAAATCACCACACAGGGTCTTGTTTTTTGAATCTCACTACCGATCGTCGGATCGAGATTCACCAGAAAAACATCGAAACGTTTAACTACCACTCCCATTCGTCTCGCTCCCAGTCCGTAGTACTAACATCATCCAAAAGAACATCATCATGTTGTGCAGCCATAGCCGCAAAAGCTAGATCCCAGCCCATCCGCAACTGTGGTGCTGTACGAATAGTAAGATGATCTCCATGTACCTCAATTTCAACCTCAGTATTGATACCGCTTTGTTCTAAAAGAACCTTGGGTATACGAACCCCCTGGGAATTGCCAATCCTGATAATTCGTGTTCTAATTGCTGCGCTCATACTCTATGCGGTTTTACAGCCAGAAAGTAATTACATTGTACCCACAGACTAAAGACTCGTCAAGAAAAAGAGCTAAAACTATATGGCAGTGATATTTGATCTAGATTTTACCCTCATCGACTCCTCCTCGATCGCCCACCTCCGCCAAACCCACCAACACCAAACCGTCTACCAAATGATTCCCCAAATTCCAGTCTACGAGGGAATCCATGAACTATTGCAAATCCTCAAAGCCCACAACATCCAGATCGCCATCGTCACCACCAGCCGCAAAACATTCGGCGATCGACTCATTGCCCACCATAATTGGCCGATCGATCACCTCATCAGCCGCCAAGATGTACGCCAACCCAAGCCTCATCCCGCCGGAATTCACCTCGCCCTCCAAAAACTAAACATCACCCCCCAGCAAGCCATCATGATCGGCGATCATCCCCGTGACATTCAAGCAGCCCAAGCCGCCAAAGTTTACTCCATCGGCGCACTTTGGGGTAGCCAAACCAGCGCAGAACTCGTTGAATCTCAGCCCGATCGACTCTGCGCCACTGTTAATGAACTACAAAATTTCCTGCTACAAACCTGAATAACAAAAATCATCAAGCCTTACGTCTGCGCCGAGATTTTTTACCGTGTCGCGGCTTTGAATTAGTAGTTATGATTGGATCTTGATGATCTATCGGCTTTTTCTCAGCAAAGATTTTCTTGGATAGCGAACTCAAAAAATCTGCCGAATAATGACTCATGGAGCCTACTTCTAAACCCACAAAAATTCCCAGCAGCGTAGCGGAGTTCTTGGTAACAAACTGCTGGATCGATCGCCAGATCTGCACCTCATTCCACATTGGCCATTTTAAAAAATGGCAGGCTGATTGGTAAATCAGACCGATCAAAACTACCCATAAACTCACATATAACAACCGGCAGACAGTGCCGATGATCGGACCATGAGAGAGAGCCGATCGATGAGGAATTGCTTTTCTATATGGCTGCCACATCCAGCGCAACCAACCCCAGCGGATGGATTGATTAGAGTGAATATCTAAATCGGGGCCAAACATTAAGCCCCCAAACAAAAAACTCCCGGCCACCCAGAGAGTGAGTTCGGCATTGCGGGTCAACATCAAACTAACCCCAGTGAGGATTGGTAGAGATATTAAGGTGATTCGATCATGGGTGCGCCCAGAAGACATAACAAAAGTAAGGTGCGATGGGTCTCTTTAAATTATGGCCTCTCCATATTACGGGGTCTAATGACATCTTGGCAGTATTTCAACCTTTTAGAGGAGCGGGGAACAAGGTCGCTGTGACGATAGTCACCTGAAAGATTAAGTTTTATCTTAAGCAATTCCACTAAAAATGAGGTCTCACTCCGCATGAACGACTTAAAACTTCGTAATATCGTAGTAGCAACACTAGGCATAGCCTTAACAGTCACCAGCTTTGGTGCCCTGCAAGCCCAGTCTATGCCCTCCACCAAGAAAAATCCTGGTGCAACGTCTCCGAGTGCAACCACTGTTGCGCCCGCAGCTAGGCCCACAACCACAGCTAAGCCTGTGGGTACTGGCAAGCCTATCACTACCACTCAGGCTAAGCCTGCGGGTAAACCTGTTCAAGGCAAAACTACTGCTGGCAACATCGTAGAACTAGCTTCTAGCAATAAGAATTTCAGTAAGTTAGTCGCTGCCGTCAAGGCCGCCGACTTGGCTGAGGCTTTTGCTGGCACTGGTCCTTTTACTTTGTTTGCTCCAACCGATGCCGCTTTCGCTCAGTTGCCTGCTGGCACCCTAGACAAGCTGCTGAAACCCGCTAACAAAGCCACACTGCAAAAGATATTGAAATATCACGTAATTGCTGGTGCGGTAATGGCTGCTGATGTAAAAACTGGCAAAGTAGCTAGTGCTGAGGGCAGCTCTCTCAACATAGTTGCGACCAAAAGCTCTGTTACTGTTGGCGGGGCCAAAGTACTCCAGGCTGACAACGTGGCTAGCAACGGTGTGATTCATGTGATTGATAAGGTTTTAATTCCACCTGATCTAACTGCTCTTAAATAGGCCGTCAGTAAACAATCGGTGAACAATTGGTGAACAATTAAAAAAAAGTCCCAGTCGTTCGACTGGGACTTTCTTGCGATTAGCTAAAAGTTTAGTAGTAGCCGTTGTTGTATCGATCGCCGCCTTCATTGAAAGTATCGTCGGTGCTGGTGGCAGTAAAGTTATCCAAATTCTTTTGAAGCAAAGACTTTTGGTTTTCGCTGAGTCCAGGTAAAGCCAAGACATCTTCTACTGATTTGTAAGGAGCACTGTTGACAATTTTTTTGGCTAAGGTAGGATACAGTCCCGGATACTTGCGGAAAGCCCGCACGTTGGTATTGTTGAGGTCGATTTTTTTACCGAATTCGGTGCCCAGTTTAGAGTCGGCCTTGTTACTACCCTGAGTGATTACGGCAGTATCGGTTTCAGCCCAAGAAGGAGTCGCAAAACCCACCATGCAGGTTAGGCATAGGCAAAAAGCGATCGCCATCCGAATTAGCTGTTTCATATATTTTCTCCAATTTATCTTTATTATATTAAGCGGTCACAGGTCTTGCGCCGGATCAATCTTAGCTGATCGTTCTGGATAGCACACAGATTCCTGCCAGAATCTTAACCCGTCAAGTGTCCCCTGCTATGATGGAATTTCATTTATTTTCACCGGCACTATGCGACTTTCTCAGAGCCTCTTTGTCACCCTGCGCGAAGAACCGGCAGAAGCCGAAATTCCTAGCCACAAGCTGTTGCTGCGCGCAGGCTATATTCGCCGGATCGGCAGCGGACTATATGCTTACTTGCCCTTAATGTGGCGAGTACTCAATAAAGTGCGACGAATTGTCCAAGAAGAAATGGATGCTACTGGTGCCCAAGAGTGCTTGCTACCGCAGCTTCAACCCGCCGAACTCTGGCAGCAGTCTGGCCGTTGGGATACTTATACCCAAGCCGAAGGCATTATGTTTGCCTTCACCGATCGGCAGCAGCGGCAAGTTGCCCTTGGTCCAACCCATGAAGAGGTGATTACAGCGGTAGCCAGAGATATGATTCGCTCTTATCGGCAGTTGCCCCAAAACCTCTATCAAATTCAGAGCAAATTTCGGGACGAGATTCGCCCCCGCTTTGGTTTGATGCGCGGGCGGGAATTCATCATGAAAGATGCTTACTCTTTCCATGCCAACGAAGCCAGCCTGAAAGAAACCTATCAAGAAATGGCCGTGGCCTATGGCAATATGCTGCGCCGCTGTGGTCTCAAGTTTCGGGCAGTAGACGCTGATTCGGGGGCGATCGGGGGTTCTGGTTCCCAAGAATTTATGGTGCTGGCCGATGCCGGTGAAGACGATGTGCTGTACACCGCCGATGGCCACTATGCTGCCAATGTCGAAAAAGCGGTATCTTTGCCCGCCGATGCCGTAGCTTCGATCTTTACTAATCGGGAAGAAGTGGCTACCCCAGCTAGTGACACGATCGAGAAACTCACGGCAGTTTTGAAATGCGCGGCTAGCTCGATCGTCAAAAATGTTTTATATCAAGCCACCTACGACAACGGCACCATAGTAATTGTGCTGGTCAGCATTCGCGGCGACCAAAAAGTGAACGAGGTTAAACTCACCAACGAACTTAGCAAACGCGCTGCTGATTATCAGGCTAAAACCATTGTTGGTCTGGCCGTACCCGATAGCGAAGCTATGAGTAAATGGCTCGCTCAGCCGCTGCCCTTGGGCTATATTTCACCAGGGATCGATAATGCTTGTATTAAATCTGGTACGGTAACAGCAAAAATCTTGCGCTTGGTGGACAACACAGCGGCGAGCTTGACTAACTTTGTCACCGGAGCCGATCGAGCGGGATATCACATCACCGGAGCCAACTGGAATACCGATTATCCTTTGCCCCTTCAAGTTGACGTGCGCACGGCCTTGGTGGGCGATCGGGCTATCCACGATCCAAATCAAACATTAGAAACGGCAAGGGGCATCGAAGTAGGGCATATTTTTCAGCTTGGCACCAAATACTCCGAGGCCATGGGTGCCACTTTTACTACCGAACAAGGCACTGAGCAGCCCTTAGTCATGGGTTGTTACGGAGTAGGAGTTTCGCGGTTAGCTCAAGCGGCTGTTGAGCAGTCTTACGACAAAGACGGCATTATTTGGCCAGTGGCGATCGCTCCTTACCAGGTGATTATCTGCGTGCCCAATGTGACTGATGCGGCGCAGATGGCGGCGGCAGAGCAGCTCTATCAAGAGCTAAACGCAGCGGGCATCGAAACCATTTTGGACGATCGAGATGAGCGAGCAGGGGTGAAATTCAAAGATGCCGACCTAATCGGCATTCCCTACCGCATTGTCACCGGTCGATCGCTGCAAAGTGGCCAGGTGGAAGTAGTTACCCGAGCAACGAAACAATCTCAAGAAATTCCCGTCCCTGAAGTGCAAGGGGTCATTCGCTCTTGGATTGCTGCGAGTATTGGGTAATTTTGGTGAGAATTCTTTGGTAAAAATTTATCTGATGACAATATTTACCGGAAGATTCATCTGGGGGCTAGTCATGCTAAGCTGGCTGACGTGATTAATTAGGGTGTCATCATCACGTTGAGCGGGATGGAGAAGTGTTTCTCCATCTTCCCACCAAAAATTCTGCTCAAAAAATTCCATAAGTTGCTAGTTGTATTGATATCTGAAAATTTAACAGGAGTGCGGGGTGGAATTAATCACAGCGTTGTTGACGGGTTTTTTGTCTGCCTTCTCTTTTGGCGGTATCGTAGCCGATAAAGCTGTTGAAGGTGCGATTACCGCAAGGGTAAATCGGGTAGAGAACATCCAGGTGCGCATTGACAACGCCCCGAATTTGCAGATCCTCAATGGCAAAGCCGATCGGGTGCGGATGTCGGCCAAGGGCTTGTGGCTGACTAAGGATTTGCGGATTGATGGCTTTGAGTTAGAAACCGACCCAATTTCGATCGATCCGAAGTTGCTTCAGGGTGATCCTAGTAAGCTGCGGCTAGAATCTCTGCCCCAACCATTGCAAGCGGGTGTAAAGATTTCCTTGACAGAAAGTGATTTAAACAAAGCGCTGAAGTCGGTGGAAGTGCTCAACCGGGTACAAGAAGTGGTTAGCAAAGGCTTAGCTGTTTTTGGCGGTTCAGCGGGAATTATCTATAAAGTAGAGAATCCTCAGGTACGCTTTATGGCTGGCAACCGTTTAGGTTTTCAAATGAGTCTGACCGATGGAACTAATTCCAAAAACCGACTAGATTTAGACTTAGAAACCGGCGTAGAAATTAGTGGTGGTCGTAAGATTAAGCTCACTAATACTCAGGGGACAGTAAACCGAATTTCGCTACCGGGCTTTGTCTTGCAAAGCATTGTTGATAGCGTGAATAATCAAGCAGATTTAGCCGTGCTAGAAAGCGCTGGTTTAACTGCTCGCATTCTTGATGTAAAAATGGTGGATAAAAAGTTGGAACTAGCTACCTTTGTACGTTTTCAACTGCCACCGGGACAAAAGCCCAGGTAATTCGAGGGTAATTTGGTGATTTTTTGATCCAGTTTTTCGGCTATTTTCCGCCTGTCAGAACAGCAAGAATTTGATAAGATTGGGGAGTCACCAGATGTTACATAATTTGGTTCGGGTATTCAATATATTTTTTGTGGTGGAGTCAGAGCAATGAAACAAATGAATCCTAAAACACTGGCCGCAGCGATCGCCGCTGGAGCTGTGGTTGCTGGAATTGGGGTCTCGGTTTTGATGCCTCGGCCAGCAGTAAAGTTTAGCGGCACGGTGGAAATCGATCCTAAAAACAGCAACCCGCCGGTAGCCATCCAGCCTGAGCAAGCTCCACCACCGCTGAACCCTGCGACACCTCTAAACCCTGCACCACCAGTGCAGCAATTACCGCCATTAGAGCCAATTCCGATTCCGGAGCACAGCGTTAAAATCAACAAGGTGCAAGTCACTGATAAAGGGATCGAAGTAGTCCCTACTGACTTACCGGTGAAAAAAACTACCCGTACTGCTGAAGAAAATTTACAGGCGGCTTTTGGCGAAATGCTCAACGCCAAAACTGCTGCTAAGGATGCTAAGAGTAAAACTTCCTCTGCGATTCCGGCTGGGACTAAGCTGCTGGGTCTGAAGGCCGATAAAAATGGCATTCGGGTAGATCTGTCAGAAGAATTCAGTAAATCTGCTGGAGCGGCTTCATTGCAAAGTCGATTGGCACAGGTAATCTATACTGCTACCGCTTTAGATCCTCGTGCAAAGGTGTGGTTATCGGTTAATGGCGAGGAATTGAAGGAGTTGGGTGGTTTGGAGTTAGATCAGCCCATGACGCGCAGTAGTTTGAAAAAAGACTTTAGTTCAATTCAGGGTGCTCAGTAGTAACTAAACTTAATATTCGTCAAAAACCCCTGTGTTTATGCAGGGGTTTTTGGCGGATATCAATAAATCTAACCCGGATTTACATACATTAAAATCTGGCCGAACTCTACTGGCTGACCGTTTTCCACCAAGATTTCCATTACCTGGCCACTGGTTTCGGCTTCTAGTTCGTTCATTAACTTCATGGCTTCGATGATGCAGACTGCTTGACCTACTGCAATCCGATCGCCCACAGAAGCAAAAGAAGGTTCGTCGGGAGCAGGGGCACGATAAAAAGTGCCGACCATGGGCGACTTTATTTCTACCCATTTTTTGTCTACTGTCGCTGGTGCAGCCACTACATCGATCGCCGAAACCACGACTGATTGGGGAGCATTGTTGGTAGATACGACAGTTGTCACTACCCCTGGATTTTTTTTCACGGCCAGCTCAAAATCGGCGTTCTTTAAATTCAGCTCCACCACATCAGTATTGGCGATCGCCGCGATTAGCTCGCGTAGCTCTTGGAAGTTTATCGACATATATGTATTACCACAGTTATATACTGCCGGGGTTGATCTGACACAGTAGGTCTGGATATCCCAGTTATTCTTTTTCTCTACCGAGGTAAGTATCGGTGCGAGTGTCGATTTTAATTTTTTCACCAATGGTAATAAACAAGGGCACCATTATCTGAGCGCCACTTTCCACGATCGCTGGTTTATTACCGCCAGTGGCTGTATCGCCTTTCATGCCGGGGTCGGTTTGGGTGACTTCTAACACCACGGCGTTGGGCAGTTCTACTTCCAATACTTGCTCACCCCAGCGTACTACGCTGACTTCCATACCTTCTTTGAGGTACTTCACTCGATCGCCGATTTGTTTTTCGGTGAGGGTGGCTTCTTCGTAAGATTCCATGTCCATGAAAATGAACTGCTCACCTTCTTTGTAGGTGTGCTGCATGGTGCTTTTTTCCAGATTGGCTTGAGGCATACTTTCACCGGCGCGGAAGGTATGCTCAACAGTGTTTCCATTCTGGACGTTTTTGAGCTTACTGCGCACGAAAGCTGCTCCTTTACCGGGTTTGACGTGCAGGAATTCTACTACTCGCCAGACGCTATTATTCCATACGATTGAAACACCGGGCCGAAAGTCATTGCTGGAGATCATGAGTTGGTGAAGAAAATAGTCAGCTTCTAATTTTATCAGTCTGTGGGCAGTAGAGCCGAAAAATCTCGGTTTAGCCCAAAATTCACAAAAATTCTAATCAGAAGCGCAAGTTTAGAATTTGGCTCGAATAGTAAAGGTGTAATCACTGCCTGCTTCGAGCTGATAATCCCATTTCAGCAAAAAGCGCAGCAGGGCATCTTGAATTAAGGCTCTGCCCAAAGAAGGCTCGATCGATAAATTATCTCGTTCGCCGCGAAAGCGCCAGCAAAACTGCCAAGTAAAGTCTCCGGCCTGCACTTCGCCACCAATGACTCCTCTTTGCCAAGAGTGATCGGTGACGCGCACGTTGGCCGTGGTTTCAGAGCGGCGAGCCATGCTGGTATCTCCTATATATCTCTAGCGACCGCAGCCTAGGCTTTGATAGCTGCTCATTACTCTGCCACAGCAGCGCAGCTTCCGCCAATAGCCTAAACCAATTTTGTCTGGGTTATCTACCGAGAGTAAATCAAGGCCAAGGCCATTTCTGCCCATTTCGACACCAGAGCTGTGAATATATTGCCGATCGCCTAAGTGCATCGCTACATGGTCGGTTTTTTGGGGAGTGCCAAAAAAGATC
>JAYSRP010000261.1:0-11925 GCA_043721015.1 Synechococcales cyanobacterium
ACGATCGCCGATAGAGTCCGCTGAACTTTTAGTCCTTCAATTTGGGCGCGACACATCAGGCCAATTTGCAGCTCTTTTTCGATCGCCGAAAGAGAGACAAAAGCTGCGCCTAGTCCAGCTTGCACTGCATTTTTAATCGCTTCGATCGAATTCAGCTCCATCTCAATCTTTAAGCGTTTGGGGTCGATCTCGCAGCGGGTCAAAACCTGATCGATTACTTTACGAATGGTAGATTGAGAATCTAGCGAAATGAACTTTAACTTATAGATATCTTCTTTGGGAATACTACCAAGCTTACCCAATGGGTAACTGCTGGGGACAATCAATGCCAGCTCATCTTCAGCGTAAGGCACCACGTCTAAAGAATCTTGCAGTTCAGCAGGTACTTCGCCCCCAATAATTGCCAAATCCACCTGGCCATTAGCCACACTCCAAGCTGTCCGCCGAGTGGAATGGACATGGAGCTGCACCGAAACATCGGGGTATTTTTCCCGAAAAGCGCCAATCATCCGAGGCAATAAATAAGTGCCCGTGGTCTGAGAAGCCCCAATAATTAGCGTGCCGCCCTGTAAGTTTTGTAAATCTTCGATCGCTCGACAAGTCTCTTGGCAAAGAGTTAATATCTTGTCGCCATAATCTAATAGCAAATGTCCAGCTTCGGTTAACTGCGCCCTGCGTCCACCCCGATCAAACAAAGGTACATCTAACTGGCGTTCTAGGTTTTGCACCTGCAAACTAACCGCAGGCTGTGATACATACAGGCTGTCGGCGGCGCGCTTAAAACTACCTTCGGCGGCGATGGCTTTCAGGATGCGTAGCTGATCGAGAGTAAACGGCAGGTCGGACATATTAACGGTTACTAGAGAGCTACAGAGCCGCGTGCAGCACTGATTTCTTGATTATCCCCGAAAGAATGACCTTTGTATAATAAAAACTAATAAGCATTTTCTCTTACTACCGGTATCGTGTTGTGAAATATCCTCTGCCTTTTAGCCTAGATCGATTACCCCCAGAGACTTGTGTGGTGGGAGGGGCGGTGCGTGATGCGCTGCTGGGCAGAACCCGCGCAGTTATCGATATCGATTTGGTGGTGCCGGTAGATGCGATAGAGTTAGCCCGAGCAATTAGCCGTGATTATCGGGCGGGCTTTGTGATGCTCGATGCCGAAAGATCGATCGCTCGTTTAGTATTTGACGGTATGACGGTAGATTTTGCGCAGCAAATGGGGGGCAGCTTAGAGGCCGATCTGCATCGTCGAGACTATCGAATGAACGCGATCGCCTACCACCTCAGAGATCAGCGCTTGATTGATCCTTTAGATGGCCAGGGTGATTTGCAAGCCAAGCTAGTGCGGATGGTTTCGGCGCAAAACTTAGCAGATGATCCCTTACGGTTACTGCGGGGCTATCGACAGGCGGCGCAACTGGGGTTTGAGATTGAAGCGGAAACCGCTCGTACCATCCATGCCCTTGGTTCACGCTTAAATACAGTGGCTGCCGAACGAGCGATGACCGAGCTACGTTACCTCTTAGCTGTTAGTCACCAAGATCCTCGGTTGCTGATTGCAGCCGTAGAATTACTTCAGGTTTGGTTGCCCGGAATTCAGCGGGAGACTTTGGCTTCAGAGCTGCAAGCTATTACGGCTGCGCTGCGATCGATCGAATCTCAGGCACCCCAGCTTTGGCAAGAATTAAATATTCCACTGCGTCCAACGTTGCCTACTACGATCGCCGATATCACTTTGTGCTGTGGTCTGTTGGGATCATTGCCTAGCAAAGAAATATTAACTAATCTGACCGCTAGCGTTGCCGAAATCACGGCGATCGACATACTACAACAAAGTACCTCAATCCCTTGGCCTGCAACTGTAGTAGATATCTTTCATCTATTTCAAGCCACTGGCAAGTACTTTCCGGGGTTTATAGTGCTTAAACTTGCTGCTGACTGGACTTTGACGAATTTAAAGCCACTGATTGATCGGTATTGTGACCTACAAGATCCCTTATCACATCCTGTCCTTTTAGTCAATGGTACAGAAGTAATGTCTGCTCTGAAGTTACCTCCTTCGCCAGCGATCGGGCAGTTATTGGCAGCAATTCAGCTTGGACAGGTGCGTGGAGAAATTGTTACGAAACAAGAAGCTATATCCTACGCTAGGTCAAAGGTTGCGGAATGTAATTAATCTTGCTGGTAAATGGATCTGACCTAAAAAATCAGGGTACAATCTAATTGAACTTACAAGTTAGTTACTTCTGTTTACAAAGTTTTTAATATTTTAAGATTCATGAAAGCTTTGCCCTCACACAGCAAGCTTTCCCAGCGAAAACAGGGAACGCTAAAACCACCAGTTCGACTATCTACGCTGACAGCAATGAACATCCCCCTTTTACCGCTTCGTCCCCGGTTTAACCTGTTTCCTAAAACCGCTTTTTGGCTAAAAGCCTTGTGCTTGCTACCTTTAGCTATGCCCATAGTCCGAGTAGTCCTATCCGGTTTCTCTTGGTTTGGCTGGTTGAATTTTCCGTTTAGTTGGCTCGCTGCCACTGGCATCGTTACGATGCTACATATATTACTTCCCATGGCCATTGTTGCTGGTATCTACTGGGGTGTTCGCTCGATGTGGTCGGCCAAAACTACCTCCTCTCAGGCGTTGTGGTTTGCCTGTTCTACGATGCTGATTGCAGTGGTGTCCTTCTGCGGCACGGTAGCGATCGCGGCCATAGCCGAGTCCACCATTTGCCGGATGCCCACCGCCACAATTTTGGTGGGTGGTAGCTGTAGCAATCACTTTGCTAATACCGATCTCACTGACGTGATCTCTAGTATGGAGACATACAACCTGCGCTACTACACTTGGATGTTGTGGCTGATGTTAATAGCCTATTGCTATCAGGCTGAGGCTTTCTTCTGGGAAAGAACCTTGCCCAGAATTGATTCTTTTGATACCTACCAGCAAGAAGAAGAAATGGGATCTACCGATCGCTTTGCTAGCGAAGACATGCCTAGTCTCGATGCCATCAGACCAATTACAGACGGTGATGTTTTAGACGGTTCGCCCAATCTGTAAACGATCAATCAGCGTGATTTTAAAGCGGAGTTAGAGGAGTTATCCTTTGACTCCGCTTGCTACATCGGTAGGCACGATGTACTTTTGGACGAATAGAAACATTACTAATACCGGGACAATTGAAGTAATTGCTCCTGCGGCCACCAGTCGCCAGTTAGAACCAAAAGCACCGCTAGAAAGCTTAGAAACCGCTAGGGGCAAAGTGTAAAACTGATCATCTTTAATTACAATCAGCGGCCATAAAAAATCGCTCCAGGCACCAATAAATACAAAAATAGATAGGGTAATCAACGCCGGACGAACTGCGGGCAGCATAATATTCCACCAAATGCCTAAATCATTGCAGCCATCGATGCGGGCGGCTTCTTCCAGTTCTTGAGGCACGCCCCGAAAGGCTTGGCGCAGTAGATAAATGCCAAAAGCCGAAACGATATTGGGCAGAATGATCCCCAAATAGCTATTCACCAAATCTAACTGCACCGCAATGATGTACAGCGGAATCATCACAATCTGAAACGGAATCATTAGGGTCGATAGCACTACTGCCCAAATAGCCTTTTTACCCCAAAAGTTCAATCGTGCCAGAGGATAAGCGGCTAAGCTGCAAAAGAGCAAGTTGCAAATCACACTAGCGATCGCCACAATCAGGCTGTTCATCAAGGCTAAACCAAAGTTACTGCTCTGAAACACCTCGCCAAAGTTATCTAGGGTCGGAGCAGTGGGGAATAGTTGAGGCGGTGACTGAAAGACGTTTTCGCTGTTAGATTTTAAGGCTGTGCTGCTCAGCCACAGTAATGGAGCCAAGGTCATGAGGGCGATCGCGCTCAGCATCAAGTAATTAGCCAGGTTTTTCCAGTTGAATTTTTTCATGGATTTTTGGGAGATCGATTTAGCGCGGGACACTGTCCCCTTGTGGGAGCGGGGTTGTTTCATACAAGAAAAGAAAAAATGAGGATAGACCAAGTTAACTAAGCAAAGGAATTTAGTCTATCCTCATAGAACAATTAAAGCAAATCCCAGACCATCGGAACATCAGAGGTAAAGTGAAACTTTGCCTTAGACCACAACAAAATCCTGAGCGGACAAAATAGGATTACTATTAAACTGAGCTATTGCCAAGGGACTAGTGGCAGCGACTGAATCTTTGTAATATAGCAATCCATTACTAGAGTTGTATACAAGTATGCCTGAGTTAATAGCTAGTTCGCCATCACTAGTTACCACTGCAAAGTCGCTAGCTTGGCTGAAGCCATTGCCCGCCAAACTTTGCAGCAATTGGAAAGTATTTCGATCGAGTGCAATCTTATCTGTACCACGTTGGAAATCCAGGACAAAATCGGCTGGCCCTTGGTTACTAACTCCAAAAATATCCAGTCCATCACCCCCAATGAGGGTATCTTGACCAGCACTGCCAAACAGATGGTCATTTCCGGCATCTCCGAACAAGAAATCATCCCCTTGGCCACCATCTAATAAGTCTTGGCCAAAACCGCCATTGAGTGCATCACGGCCATCACCACCCAGCAATGTATCGTTGTCGTCGGCTCCATAGAGCGAGTCATCGCCCACATCACCAAACAATCGATCGTTACCCTGAGAGCCATCGAGAATATCATTCTCAAAGCCACCATTCAATAGGTCATCACCTCCACCACCAAATAAGGTGTCATCACCATTAGCTCCATAGAGTGAGTCATCACCCAAGTCGCCAAATAAGAAATCACCACCGCTTTCCCCGTCTAGTACATCATTGCCGTAACCGCCATTCATTGAATCACGGCCATCACCACCAAAAAGGGTGTCATTATCATTGGCTCCATAGAGCGAATCATCACCTAACTCGCCTTTGATAAAATCATCCCCATTTTCCCCATCAATGATGTCATTGCCATCGGTGCCAAAAAGCTGATCTTGGCCATTTCCACCTCGGATAAAATCATCACCATCGTTGCCCGTAATAGTATCGTTACCATCTAGACCACTCAAGGTATCATTGTCACCGAGTCCATTGATTTGATCGGCTGCTGCTGTACCAGATAAAATATCTTGGCCAGGAGTACCATTGATTGCTGAGCTAGGGTTTGGATTAGGATTTGGGTTGAAGCTATCATCGTCACGAATAGTTAGTGGAATCTCAGATGTAGATATCGTGGCTGTACCGGCTCGATTAGTTAGCTTCAAGCCAAAGGTTTCATCTCCTTCAATATCTTGATCTGGAGTGATCGCAATTTCTACCTGCTTAGAGCTTTCTCCGGGGGCAAAAACAACTTGAGCAGTCGTAAAACCATTCACAAAGTCACTGGCTTGGATTGGCCTATTGCCGATAGCAGTAACTTGATATTCGATCGTATCGGTGCCACTGAGGTTCCCAAAACGTTCGAGAGTAACTACGGCTTTGGCCGGTCGATCAGGGTTGCCTTCCAAGAAACTGGGGTCATCAGCAATAATCGAAACCCCGATCGAACTGTCATCATCTTGGATGTTAACCCCAGCAGTAGTTTTAATGCTGCCATCGGCAAAGGTTGACCCACCACCCGTAGACAGATCCAAGAAAACTTGTTCATCGCCTTCAGCTTTGGTGTCACCCAGCACTTCAATGTCGATATTACCGGAGGTTTGACCTGCGGCAATCGTAAGTTGGCCGGTTTTAGTGACAAAATCCTCTCCGGCAGTAGCATTAAGTGCCCGGGTACTATAATCAATAACCACTGGTTGGGTACTAGCTGCTGACAAATTAACTGTAAAGCTGGCGGTTTTACTGCCGCTATTACCCTCTACTGTTGTAACTACTCGATCAGCCAAAGATAGCACGGGTACAATGGCCAGAGTGTCTACTGCCAATCGAACATCATCAAACTCGATAAACTCAGTATTCAACAACGTTGTATCGGAGCCAATATTTACCACATTGCCATTTTTGGTGATGCCCCCCGCCACAGCTCGTGTTTTGTTGATCTTTACTGTGTCAGTACCGTCACCACCATCAATTAAGTTTGTACCACCATTTAAAATAAAGCGATCATTGCCGCCATTGCCTCGCAAAATATTATTACCAGTAATGACAGTGATGGTATTGGCCAAATCATTACCAGTGATTTCCCGACCAGTAAATTGACCAAGCGCAGATTCGGTAAAGTCTGATTGATTGACACTAAAAGTGATTACCTCTGTAGTGCCATCTGCTGATTGTGTCCGTACTTCTTGTTGGCCACTGGTAATTTTGTAGTTCAGACTAGTGGTGGGAGTCCCATTATTAAAAACTAAGTCAAAAGAAACTTGGTTTTCGGCGGTGCGTCCCACAGTGAGCTTGTCAATTGTGCCGTCATAGCTCAGCCGACCCAGAGCATCTACCACTAATTTAGCTGGGGTAATTGTATCAACAACCACTCCAGCCAGTTTTACGTCAATGCGATCGATCGTATTTCGATCAATTGTGGCCGCGTTAAATTGGGTGACTAGGTCAGCGGGGTTAGTTAACAACACCGCATTATCAGAATCGATAATATCTAAAGAAGTTAAATCGGCTCCGCCAATGCCAAAAGCTCTGACCTCAGCAAAAGATTGCAGACTGGTACTAGCACCACTACCAATTCCATCTGAAAGAAAATAGGCAATATTGGTAGCGTTATTGTTCCGTGACTGGAAAAACTGTTGAGCTTTGGCCAGTGCATCGCCAAATTCTGTACCTCCACCGGCACTGAGACTATTGATAGTAGAAATTGCCGAGGGAGCATCGATCGGACCAGTTAAGGAAGCAAAGCTGTTAAACTCAATAACTGCAAATTCGCTGTTGGCAGCTATTCCTCTATCAATTAAAGACTGGGTGAGGGCTTGATAAGCATTTTTCGCCTGGGTAATTCGATCTAGTCCACCTGGTGTATCGACAATCGACATACTGCCGGAAGTGTCAATAATATAAGCAAAGTTAAAAAGGGTTCCCTGCTTAGCACCTAAACTTAGACTGTAGTTGATATCACCATCAAATGTCCAGGCCGGAGATTTAACTGTAATGGTGCCAATTCTGCTACCTTGACTACTTAAGACATCTTTTTCTGGATTTATCTCGGGCCCATCTTTAATTTTTGCCGAATTTTTGGGATCAACTTGCAGTGGCACAAAAAACAAGTTACCGTCATCATCTTGCTTATCTTTATTTGCATCCTCAAATTCAAACACCCCAAATTCAATCTCTTTCAGGCTATCTTTAGCATCGGTTTTGCTGCCACCGGTATGGTCGAAGGTAAAAAGTTTGTTGGTAGGATCGGTGATGTTGTAAGTGTAATTAGTAAAAACATCGGAGAATAAGGCTTGGTCAACACCATCGCCTCCTTCTAATCGATCATCGGCACCACCACCAAAAAGTCGATCGTCACCGCTACCGCCCAAAATTCGTTCTCTCCGGTAAGAACCGAAAATAGTGTCATCGCCAGTAATGGGTGTGGTTAAAGCAAAATTTCTGTCAGAACCTACTAAAGCATTTTCAGGTAAAACGCTGGCATTTGATGTACCAGAGTCTAAAGCTATTTGATTAATGATTGTGTCATAAACATCGGTTGTTATCAGCACGCCTCCATTTTGAGTCAGTATCGTTCCACTTGCATTAGTTCCAGTCCCACTGGTATGAATTCCCAACACGCGAGGGGCTGTGTCTCCGGCTAAAACATGCCAAACTCCACTGCCACTTTGCCCAATCTCCGTATCAACGTTGTTACTATAGAAGAATCTTCCGTTGTTCATGGTACTGGCAATTGTGCCTGCTCCTGTACCTGGAGATAACACTAACGTTGTTCCAGCAAACCTAGTACTAGGAATAACACCTGGAAAGCCCGGATAACCCGCCGTATTGATTGTTAGCCCATTCGCTGAAGTAGGATTTACAAAGGCAATTAGTCCTAATGTGTTTGCTGCTGTTACAGAAAAGTTATTGGTTTGAAGAAGTGCAATATCACTACTACTGGACGCATTGGGCGCATTAAAGTTCTTGAGGAAATATTGATTAACCACATTGGGTGCTGCTGTCCGAGTAGCAATAGCAGCAAGATTAGTACTGAGTGTAGTACCAGTCGAGCTAGATATATTACCACCGCTAAAAACAACATGACCAGCAGTAAGTACATGATTGGGTGCTATCGTAATACCGCTAGCATAGCCTGGGCTAGTAAGAAAAGTGGTATCTATCGCTACCACTGCATTCAATGGAAATGTATTGGGGTTGAGAGCAATTCCTCTCGTATCGCCACCAGAAGTCAAGGACATAACTTAATTCCGCTCAATGTTTGTAAAGTACGAGTTAATCGAGAACAGGGAGATGCTAACACCTAAGATTAATATGTAACTTTCGATACATTTTTAGCAGCCTTGCCTTTGCGACATGCTGCTTTACCTAACATACCATTATTTAAGTATAAATGCTTGATTGATACTCAAATAATGGTATCATTCCTCACTAAGAAAACTGAGATCTCACGGTTCGCTTATTTTTTCTAGAGTTCAATAAATTATTTGCACGCTATACGTGGTGTTCTGAGACTGCCATAATTGGAGGCGGAGCGTGTAGCTCCGTCTCGGATAAAATGAATTTAGGTGGCGCTAAGCCTTGCTAAGCAATAATTACTTGCACCGCATTCAAGCCGGAACCGTTTTAATAACCAAAGTACGCGTAGATTTGCCTGCTCCAATATCGTGACTCCAATTGAAATGTGGTATGAGCAGTTACCGACTAGTAAGGCTTGAAAACACATACAACCATTAGTGCAGTAATTTAAAGCCGGTAGCAAGAAGTAAATATATCACTAAATAGATCTTTTGGGGAACTCTGATATGCTAAGTAGTTCGGGATCAACGCATATAGTCTGGTTGCGATATAAACCTTTCTTTATAGCTAATTTCATCTGATTTAATGCTTAAGCAGTCCAAAAATATGGCCATCATTAAAAAACCCCTATTTGTATTAGTAATACTTGTATCTACGCCACAAGCCTTGTTTGCATCTGAGCAGCAGCAGATGTTTCTGAGTAGTAGCTTTCTTGAGTGGTGCCAGAAAAAGGAATTCGTTTCAGTGGAAACACGAAGAACAATTAACGCTTTGCAAAGGGAGGTAAATACTGCCGACTGCCAGTTGGGTGAATCTAAGCTTAAGCAACTAACTCGTCTAGACCTGAGTGTTGCTGATGTTATTGAGATAGCTCCTCCCCCCAGCTATGGAATTACTGATTTAAGACCATTGGCAAACTTGAGCAATTTGGTTGAGCTTAATATTGGTAATAATAAGATCAGTGACTTAACGCCTTTAGGTAATTTAATTAACTTAACCTCTCTTGAACTTAATGGAAATCAAATTAGTGATTTAAAGCAGCTAAAAAAATTCAAAAAACTAACTAAACTTTATGCTAACGGTAACAGAATCAGTAATATTTCTGATTTAGCAGGATTGAAAAAATTGACTACACTTTATCTCGGGAGAAATCAAATCAAGGAGATATCTACGTTAACTAATTTTCCTGCACTAACTGAGCTAGATATTAGTTATAACAAAATCAATAATATGACACCAATTGAAAGTCTGCAAAAACTAAAATATCTCAATTTAAGCAACAGCTCAATTAATGATTTAAAGTCTTTGAACAAATTATCTGAGCTAATAAAACTCGAACTTAGTTCTAATAAAATAGTTTCAATCAAGACCTTATCTTCGTTAAAAAAACTAACTAAATTGGTTTTGTCTAATAATCAAATTAGTGATATTCAAGTGCTTGCAGAATTAAAAAATCTGACCTATCTGGATCTCCGTGGCAATCAAATTAAAAGTTCTCAGGCTCTATCGAAATTGGATAAAATAACTTACTTAGATCTTTTTAATAATCCTATTACACCCAAAGTTTGTCCAATACATTTGTCTTCAAATTGCATAATTTGAAAACACCAATTTAAAACTGAAGTGGGGTGGTTTCATATAAGAAAATAAAAAAACTTCTTCAACTTGGTCTCCCCACAAACACAACGGCTTGTACTATCCGCCAAAAGGCTGAGTATGAAGGTGTTGAGCTGGCTAGGGACAATTCAATTTCCCATATTAATTTGATGCCTCCTTGGGATACCAAATCGCTTCAATTTGTTCAGCCACTTCGATCGATCTTGCTCTATCAGCAGTATCTAAAATCATGGTTACATGACCAAGCTTGCGACCAGGACGCACTGCCGGTTTGTGATACCAATGTAGGTATGCCCCAGGAATTTCAGAAATCTGTTGACGCTGGGCTAAATAGCCTGAGGTGGATTCTTCATAACCCAATAAGTTCACCATCACAGCAGCTTCACAAGTCAAACTAGGATCACCCAAAGACATCCCAGCCACCGCTCTTAAATGCTGCGCAAACTGGGAGGTAGCGCAGGCTTCGATCGACAAATGGCCAGAGTTATGAGTGCGCGGAGCCAGCTCGTTAACTAATACCGCACCATCGGCAGTATAGAAAAATTCGATGCCCATAATCCCCACCGTACCAAGGTTTTCTAGAATAGTGTGGGCGATTTCGGCAATCTGGGCTTGGGTATTGGCACTGAGTTCGACGGCAGTATAGACCCGCTGACAGACTTGGTTGATCTGGACAGTTTCCATGACCGGGTAAACAGCGATTTCACCGGTGATCGATCGGGCGGCCATCACGGCTAATTCGCAGGTAAAAGGCACAAATTCTTCAATTAAGCCAGTCTCTGGAAACTGTTGCTGCAAAGTTTTTAAAGTCGCCGCATCTCGCACAATAAAAGTCCCTTGGCCATCGTAGCCATGGCGGCGAGCTTTGAATACTAATGGAAACTGCCAATCGGCAGCGGCAGGATCGTGACCCAGGCAAAACTTAGGCACCGGCAAGCCCAATTTTTGCAAAAAGCAGCGCTGATCATATTTATCCAACAGCGGTGTGAGGGAACTAAGGGGCGGGCGGAAGATTGCACCAGGAATTTTGCTGAGGGCGACCAAATCCACAAATTCGTTTTCAAAGGTAATCCAGTCGCATTCTTGAGCAAGCAGAGTGGTGGCAGCTAGGTCATTGATCGAAGCCAAAATGGTGCGATCGGCCAAGGCCACAGCGGTATCGGTGGAGTTGGGAGTCTGGATCGTAATCTTTAAATTTAAACTGGCCGCCGCACTAGCCATCATGCCTGCCAATTGACCACCGCCGATAATACCTACTCGCTGCAAAGCCATGACCCCAAATGCTGAAGAACTTTGTCATTGTACGTTATTGAGAGTTGACAGTGAACTTTATAATACATATTGCCTAAAAAATTTAGTTAGTATATAATTACTGTATCAATTAAATTATTCCGTGCTCTACCCATCTGGCTCAATTCATTTCTACCCATAATTTCTAGGAGTTACTCATGAAACTTATCGAAGCAAAAGTAGCCGGTCAACCACGCATTGTCAGCACCCGACGTGGCGATCGATCAGTGATGGATTGTCGCACTGCCGATGGTCAATCTTTGACGGTGTGGCGACCAGCCGGAGATGTGGAATTAATGGCCAGAGCTAATGGAGAGCGGGTGACTCTGGCTCAAGACAGTAAAGGTAAGATTTCGCTAGTAGAGACTGCTCAGAGTCGTGCCGATCGAGAGTGGCAGCGGCCTACTGATTTGGGTTTAACGGATCATCGATCGGCGCACACCGCCGAAATTGCAGATTATATTGAACGATTGGGTAAACTTTATGCTTATTGCCATGGGGTAGCTAGTCGCCAACTGGCTCATAGCGAAATGGATACACCCCAAATCAAGGACGTATCCATTTCGCTGTTTATTCAAACTGTTCGGCATTTTAATTTGTAGAGGTGCTTACAATTGTGATAGGGTGTTTCTCACTT
>JAYSRP010000262.1:0-5096 GCA_043721015.1 Synechococcales cyanobacterium
TACCACGATACACCTCTGTCTTTGCAGCAGCGGGCGGTAAACTGTCCAGCCACACATCGACCCACGCACCATCTTTACCGCACCAATAAGTTTGCGAGCCATTGTACTCACCACTACTAGCAGCTACAGCCCTTAAGCCGTCAATACCAACTTGGATGGTCATTTTACCGCCACGACTGACAGCATAAATTTGCCGCGTAAAAGGGTCTAGCCCTGTCTTTTGACATACTTGTCCAAACAGCATTATTTCATCTTGCGAGCACCCTTTAGCTATTTGAGTACGGATAAGATCAAGCTGAAAAGCTGACCAATCGTTATCACTAATTACTGTTAATTCACTTGTCATTTTTTATCTCCAAAAATTACTAACATTAAATCTTGCTGACCACACCTAATTAATTGGCGCGTACCAGGCGGCACATTTTGCAACTTAGTAATCCCTTGATAGGGATTGACCCAGTTGCCATCCCGATCAATACCTTCAAATCTTAATCTGCTTCGGATAAATTCAACTTTGGCTTTTGGCAAGATCAGATCGTGGAATATTGCCGAAGAGGTAGATACGGGCAACAGCAACACCGATGTTTTACCAGCCAATGACTCACAATACGCTTTGTTTATAAAAGCCTCTTTGCTGAGCCGTGAGTAAGGCGGATTTACAAAGTTTGTTTGTGCCCATGCAACTGTCAAGCCATTAAATTTTGACAAGTCGCAATATGGTGGACATGGATCAAAATTGTCGAATTTAAACCTGCTATCAAGTTCCTCATAAAACACTTTTGGAGTTAACCAAGTATCTAAGGCTGATGATGATTTAATCATCAGAATTCTTGCCCCGGTTGAACAAATAAATTCTCAATCCATTCGCACAGATAATAATCTGTTACGAAAGGCGGTGAAGATATTCCGCATACGGTCGCCCTCCAAACCCAACCATCATACGAACAGACATTATCTACATCGTCAATGGGTGACAAGTGACTCATCTTGCGGTCATAAACACAGTCGCCAATTTTTACCCCATTACGCAATACTGAACCGTCAGCAAATATACCCTTGGTATGTTCCATTGCCAAAGAAATATTATGGTTAACGAATTTCATTACACCAACTCCAGAAAGTATTTATCAAGGTTAATATTGTTGTCGTACACCTTGCGCCCCATCTGGCAGGTAACGTGTTCTACCAGCAAAGGCCATGTGTATTTAATTAAGCGAATGATTAATGTTGCCACCACTACAGTAGCTACGATTAACCAGTAGCAGAAAGGAATTAGAATTGCTGCGGTAACTTGTAAGCGAGAAAGAATATCGTCGGTTGGGTTTGACATTTGACTTGTTGTTTTAAAATTGGGGTATGTGACTATTAGACACCCAATCCACTAACTTGTCAATAGGTAAACCAAAAGAATTTTATTTATTATCGCAGGCCGTTTGACTGGCGGTAACTGGTGCTTTGCAAGTTACGCTCGACAATGTTAGCCCCGGCCTGAGCAGCCGCTGGAAGCTGGACACTAAGCACTTGGCGTAACTGGTCAACGCTCACGTAATCCACTTGATTGATCCTATCGACCACCACTTTATTCTGAGTCGATCGATTGGGTTGAGTTGAACGCGCCACATTTCGCACAACACCCACATCACCACCGCCTTTAAACCCGTAAATTTTAGTAGCCTGTTGCCAAGTGCCATCCGCGATCATCGCACGCTGAATAGCAGCATCACTGCGGGTTAGTACCCGTTCTCCTGGTGTCAATGTTGCCAAGACAGCATTACTGCCTTCCTTGCGCAAAGCTTTGGAGATGCCCCCGAGAGTTTTGATACCGCCGCCATTGGGCACGTCTCCCCCGTCCTTAAATCCAAAGATGCCACCAATCATACCAAGCAGTCCGCCGCCGCCGCTTCCGCCGCCGCTGAAGCTACCAATCGCTGCGCTGATTACCATGTCGGCAATTTTGTTTAGAATGCTATCCAATATACTGCCAAGATCTTTAGCCCCCTTGCCCAATGACCTAAATAGATCCCCCAACCCCTCCTTAGATGCTGCGATAATTTGCCCTTGTAAAGATGCCTGATCGTTAGTATCTTTGTATTGTTTTGCCGCAATTTGAGCATCAACATTAATTTGCCGGATTCTAGCCAGCTCCTCGTTGTAAGTTTCTAAAACAGCTGGATCTGTTTGCAAATCTCTAGCCGCTGTGAGGCTTGCCACAGACTCCTGGATAGCTCGATTAGTCTTGAGCCTGATATCCAATATTTCTTCTAAGGCCTTTGCCTCAGATATTAATCCTAAGGCGCGGCGGTTGTCTACGTCTTTAGTTTCTGCGTCGCCGCCTTTGGTAATCTTTTCGGATTTGGTGACATTATCGATCACTGCTCTTTTGGCCTGTTCTTTTTCCAGGGCGATCAGCTCAGCCCTTTGTGCTTTAGCGTTGGTGAGCAATTCCCGGCCAACTTCTTGAGCTTTGGGATCTCGATATGCTGCCATGAAACGCTCAACAAACGGGACCGATCCTTGCAGGGCTGCATTGAGATTTCTTTGCAGTTGCAGCTTCATTGCCATCCCTTCAGTTTCTGATAGCCCTGCCTTGATCAAGGTGTTTACAATTGCCAGCTGATCTTCATAATCTTTAGTCGCATTCCCCTTTCCTACTTTTTGGATTGATTCGATCGAACTGTCTAAACTGTTTGCCTTTCTTGCCTTTTCCGCATCTCTTGCTTCAATGCCCTGTTGCTGAATTTGATTAGTAATTGCCACCAGTCGATCAATTGCAGCAGGATCTTTGTAGCTGGCCATCAATCTATTAGCTTCAGTCCTGGCCGTCTTCAAGGAGTCCGAGAGCCGTCCACTAAGATAACTGTTTTCATTGGCCGCCCCAGCCTCGGATATAAAGCCCAGGCTCCTACGCTCCTCGTTCTTGTTTTTGAGTGCAGCAAAACGCTCGGTAATTGCTTTTACCTTTGCTTCCAAAGCGTTCAACGGATTCAATCCTGCTTCATTCTTGGCCGCCCTGGATGTACTACCAGCTGTTAGGATACCTGTCTCTACCCCTCTTAGAGTGGTTAACCCAGCGTCATCATTTGCATATTTCTTGTAAAGCTTTGGCAACTGGCGGTAATAAATTTGGAGATTCTTGATCCGCTCCTGCTCAATAGCTGCTTTCTTTTTCTTACCCTGAGCCTCACTGGTTAGCCCCAAATCAACGTCCAGCTGAGCACGGGCAAGTTCTGCACCGCTATCAGCATTAACATCTTCTACATCTCTTTGTAGTAGTTCTAAATCGGTTAGTTTTTTGGTCGTCCCATCTAGTGCCCCTTCAGCAATATCATTAATTTTCTGCTGTTCCCGCTGCATTTTTTTGATTGCGTTAGCCTTGCCCAGTTGTGCATTTCTGAGCGAGTACAAAGCACCCTTCACTCTTTTCTCATGTGCGGCTACAGCTGTCAATGTATTGCGTACAGGCTCAGCCTTAATTCGATCATAGCGTTCCTGAAATTTGGCAATGATACCATCAGAGCGTTCGATCGACGCTTGGATATCTTCCATCCGGTTATTTCCGGCGCTAATTTTTCTATCGACTTTAGCCACACCAGTCAAAGCTTTTGGCTCATACTTGCCCACTGTCGGTGCCACAATATTAGATACCTCTGGTGAGTACCTGGGCAATGGCTTTCCAGTGGTTCGTTGTTGAGTGGCTGCGGGTGCTTGTGCCTGCCCTACCCCAAGCATGTTGTATTCCTGGCCTTGATATAGCGCCGCCCGATAGTTCTTACCCCGATCCTTGCCCCGGTATTTTATGCTGCCATCTCTAAGGGCTTCCCATTCTGCCCCCAAATCATTAAGCAACTTATCAGCATTAGCTTTTGTCCTGTCACCAATAAACCTACCTAGAGCCGTCCACCCTTTATCGCCGCCTAGCCCGTTACTTTGCTTTAGTCTTTCAATTGCGATCAAGTCTTGGTCTTCTGGTGTAAATGCTTTGATCTTTGGGTTAGACCTTTTGGCTGCTTCGTAATCTCCTTTATTGACTTGATACCTTCCAACGTTTTCACCCCCACCCACGTTCGGAAACCCACGCCTTGCTTCATCAGCGCTAAAGTTGCCGCCGTTTTGTCGCTTGTAATAACCTTTATTCTCGGTTGTTCCTACCTCTCCTTTAGCGATCAAATCAAGCACTCTTTTGACATCATTGTCCACCATCGTGTTTGTGCCCTTGACCCCAGTCCCCGTCATTTGCTGAGTTGAATACCTGGTAGCTGTTGCGGCTTTGTCAAACATTGCAAACACATCAGACGGATCTTTATACTTACCATTGATCTTTGTCTTGATATCTACGTGGGCAACGTTACCCCCTACGGCTCCATCCGCACCAATAGACCCGATGACATCACCAGCAGCAACCTTAGCCCCCAACCTAAATGCTTTGCCAGAATCGGATCCCATGTGAAAATATCTGGTGACTAATTTCTGGCCATAAGGAGTGATCGATTCGATCGACACCGCGCCCTTAGAAAGACTTCGCCCGCCATTCCATGCCTGATCCTTACTAATTTCAGTAATAATTCCGGCCACTACCGCCCTGACTGGTGCCCCTACCGCCCCGCTATAGTCCTCGCCCAGGTGTGAGCCGCTACCCCTTCCCGCGCCATACCTCTGCACGCTCATCTTGCTATCTGAAGCAGCGGCTCTACCACCATCAACTGGTGCTACGGCTCCTTCACCGGATAACTCAACCTTGACAGCCCCATCGACAGGGATTCCCATTGCACCTTTGATGGCATCGCCTAATCCATTAAAAGCGTTCCCGATTGCATTAAAAAATTTGCCAACATTATCCCAAACAGCTTTAAAAACATCGACAAAACCATTGCCCCAAACTGTTAAAAACCCCAAATTATCGTTAAAGAATTTATTCCCAGCAGCTAACTGAGAATCATAGTTACCTTTGCCACCAGTTAGTATCCAGCCCCAGATCCGGTTATGGAAATCAGCAAAAGACTTGCCCCATTGTCCAAGGGTTTGCAGTGTTCCGTTAGCCCAATCACTAAAAGATTTTCCCGCACTGTTGGCAAA
Source organism: Synechococcales cyanobacterium (assembly GCA_043721015.1). Taxonomy (GTDB): domain Bacteria; phylum Cyanobacteriota; class Cyanobacteriia; order Cyanobacteriales; family Chamaesiphonaceae; genus JAAFHZ01. Next base: position 5,074 of record JAYSRP010000262.1, read on the forward strand.
GTTTGCAATGTTTCCGCGCTGCA
>JAYSRP010000263.1:0-11852 GCA_043721015.1 Synechococcales cyanobacterium
AGTACCTTGATAATCTCCCATTCCTGGTCAGTCAAGCTGCTTGAATATGGCATTTTTACTATATTCTACCCCAAAAATAGATCCCAAATGGGTTCTATACAGTAACAATCGGTTTATTGCTTCTTGCCGGATTGCGGCTTATCGCTCTTTTCAGAACTTTAGCCGGTTTACTGATGTGGCGATCGCTAATTTTGATGAGCAGCAAATTCGGTGTTTTATTGAAAATTGGTTTAAGTCTCATGATAGATCGGAGTGGGGGGCAGAGTGTCAGGTTAGGTTGAATAGTGACGATCATAAGGCTACTCGTGAGCTAGCTCAGACTCCGCTGCTGCTGACGCTGATTTGTATTTTGTTTTTGAAGCGCGGGGAGTTTCCGACGAAGAGAGCTACTCTTTATGAGGAAGCTGTATGGACGCTGTTGGCGGAGTGGGATGCTTCTAAGGATATTGTGCGGCAGCAGCCCTACAAGGGTTTGGATACTAAGTGTAAGGAGATCATGTTGGCAGAAATTGCCTATAGCAACTTTACAAGCAATAATTTATTTCTTCAGCAGGGAGAAATTACCCAGCAGATTGAAACGATTTTGCTGGAGATATTGACTGATGAGCAGCGGATTGATGGGCGGGAGGTGCTGCGGGCGGTGGAGGAGCAGCATGGTTTGTTGGTGAATAGGTATGATGATATTTATTCTTTTTCGCATCTGACTATCCAGGAGTTCCTTACAGCCAAACACATCATTGACAACCAGCTTGACATTAGTGAAATAGTTCAAAAACATCTTTTTAATAAACGTTGGCGTGAAGTTTTCTTACTACTTGCAGGATTGAGAAAAGCTGACAGTTTACTGTTGGAGATCGAGTGTCAGATACAAACATGTGCAGCTACACCTAAACTTCAAAAGTTATTGGAGTGGGTGAAAAAAGTAAGTAATCCAAGTTCAGGAAAGATTCAAGCAATTGGCAAAAGGTCATTGGTAATTGCCAATAGCTACGCAAATGCTAATGCTAGTTACTATGCTAATGCAGGTCTCATCAATCTTAATCCTGAATATAATGGCATTGCTATTATGAATGCCACTGATATTGCAAGCAACTATACTGACAGCATCTCATTTCCTAATGCTATTGCCCTCACGCACGCCAATGTTATTGCTCTCATACACGGTAACGTTGTCTCCAACAAAAAGGGCTATACAGTTCAATATGCTTACACATATGCCATCAATCAACTCATTAACTACATGAAATGGGCAGTAAAATTTGAAATTTATCAAGAACTAGATTCCCAGGGCATAATTAGAAAATTAGAGTACTTGCAAAGCCAGCTACCTGAAGACGAGCTACAAATACAATCAGATTTTGGTCAAAATCTAATTAAAATAATTTTGGCAGATTTCCATCTCACTCATGAAATGGTAGATCTACCTGAAGACGAAATTCAGATATTAGACAATTACTTGTATGCCATAAAACTACTAATTGAATGCAACTACGCTGCTGTCAGAAGAACCCCGGAAGTGTGGAGCCAGATTGAAGAGCGGCTATTGAGACCAGCGGTAACGACAAATTAATGTCTTTGTAGTGTTTTGCTGATAGTAATTCTAAATTAGGATTTCTGGTAATAAGCCAGGTTGGTGCTGGGGGACTAGCCCCCCAGCACCAACCTGGCAGAGGGCGGAACGCCGCCCTCCACACCTCCCTGCGTAAGGGTTGATCTTGCTGAGTTGCCGCGTTGTCTTTATTGATCAAACCAAGTCATGGTAGCTCCCGCAACTGCGCGACAACGCTGGTTGGTGGTTCGGAATTTTCGAGTTTGAGACTGCACTGCTACCCCAAGATATTTCAACAGAGAGTTTAATTTGTGCTCCAGCCCCCCTCTCCCAGCTTGGGAGAGGGGTTGGGGGTGAGGGTCTTCACGGCTATCTTTGGAATTGCGACCCACTTAAATCTTGTTCTCTTAGAGAATCTCTCAAAGCATCTCAATTCGTTCGCAGAAAACATCAGAATAACAGCGGCTCAATTTTTGCTTGCACTGCCTCAATCAAACTCTCTGGAGCAACCTCCACAAATTCAATCCCCCGATCTTTCCAGTCCAAACACTTAATCTGATCCGCCAAAACCACTCCTTGAGTCTTTAATTCCACTGGCAAAGCGACTTCAAATGGGTATCCCTTCTGCTTATTAGTAATCGGCATGAACAAAGCTAAAGAAGTTTTTCGGTTGTAGCTAATTGGCGAAAGCACCAAAGCTGAGCGATGTCCACGCTGCTCGTGTCCCCTGGTCGGATCAAAGTTCAGGAAAACAATATCTCCTCGATCGGGGATATAAACTGGTGCTACCAAAACTCATTCCCCACTGCGGCTCCGCTGTCAATCTCACCATGCAGATTCTCTGGTGTAATGGCATTAACGAGTTCATCTAGCGAATAGCGCTTGCGAATCCTGGGCTTTACAACTAAGTTGCCATCGACTATGCCCAAATCTATCTCAGCACCTTCAGCCAAATGAATCTCTTTGGCCAAATTCTGGGGAATCCGAATAGCCAGACTGTTTCCCCACTTTGCGACGATCGCCACCATATTTTTATCTCCAATAAACTTAAGACAGCATATAGATACTTTGTATCTACATATTAACCAGGTCAGGCATCGATCGGCAATCTTATCGCCCCCAGAATATGCGATGATCTCTCTGAAATTATGCTCTTCTTGCCATGACCACCATCCCCGTTGATTCGATCCAATACAATGACCAGGGCCTAGTCCCAGCGATCGTCCAAGATTATTTAGATGGCACAGTCTTGATGATGGCTTGGATGAACAAAGAATCTTTGTTGAAAACGATCGAGACCAATGAGACTTGGTTTTGGAGCCGATCGCGCCAAGAGTTTGGGCATAAAGGAGCCACTTCTGGCCACTTGCAAAAAGTCCGCAGCCTGCGATAGTGATACCTTACTGGTAACAGTGGAGCAGGTAGGAGATGTAGCTTGTTATACCGGCGAAATGTTCTTCTTCAATGCAAGTTAAATTGTCCAATCTTCTATTGATAAACCTGGAATCTTGTTAAAGTCACGAGCATTGCGAGTCAACAATACCAGGCCATGAGAGATAGCGATCGATGCAATTCTCAAGTCCATTGTAGCTACTCGAACCTTTTGCGACCGCAGCCCATCAAAAACCTCGATCGCCCCAGCATCAAATGGCAAAACAGGAGCCGACGAAAACCCCTGAAGAATTTCTAGTATTAAAGTGTATCCTCGAATAACGTCATTATTCGTATGAGCACGATTAATAAAGTTATGGGCACCAAGCGTCTGTTCATGAAAACTCACAGCAGACAAAGCAAAATCTTTTGAAGAATGACGATTCATCCGAACCACCAATCGAGAAAATTCTACGCTTGTGCGTCGCTGTAAAAAACTGATGTGGTCAGTATCGAGTAAGTATTTCACAACTAGTCTTCATTTGTGTCAATAGGCTGATCAGATTGACGAAAGGTACGTCCATATTCCAAAGCTTCAAGAAAAACTGCCTCATCAGAGATTGAACCGGTTAGCTTCTCTAACCAGTCTTCCCCAATTGATTTACCGCCAACTTTCTTTTGTAGGTCGCAAACTGTTTGCTCAAGAGTCACCAAGCGTCTTTCCAGAACTATCTCATCTAACATGATTTTTTCCTTACAGTTGTTGGGCTTCTCACTTTATAACATGTAACATCATTCAGAAAACAATTTCAGCAACAGCCTCATCACACCCGAAATATGCGATGATCTCCCTGAAATTATGCTTTTCTTGCCATGACCACCATCCCCGTTGATTCGATCCAATACAATGACCAGGGTCTAGTCCCAGCGATCGTCCAAGATTATTTAGATGGCACAGTCTTGATGATGGCTTGGATGAACAAAGAATCTTTATTGAAAACGATCGAGACCAATGAGACTTGGTTTTGGAGCCGATCGCGCCAGGAATTTTGGCATAAAGGAGCCACTTCTGGCCACTTGCAAAAAGTCCGCAGCCTGCGCTATGACTGTGATAGTGATGCTTTACTGGTAACAGTGGAGCAGGTAGGAGACGTGGCTTGTCATACCGGTGCCAGAAGCTGTTTCCATCAAGTGGAGGGGGGCAAACTAGCACCGCCTGCGGATACTTTGTCTAATCTATATGGTGTGATTGTCGATCGGCGTGATCAGCCTCAGCCTGGATCTTATACGGCTAGCCTGTTTGAGGGCGGTGATAACAAAATTTTGAAAAAGATCGGCGAAGAGGCGGCTGAAGTCGTGATGGCCTGCAAAGACGACCAGCCCGCTGAAATAGCCGGAGAGGTCGCAGATCTTTTTTATCATGCTCTGGTGGCATTAGCGCATCATCATGTTGATTTGCGAGCCGTGTACGCTAAGCTAGACGAGCGTCGTCGCTAGGTTCGATAATATTAATTGAAGATTTGGGCAAGCTAAGAAAAATAGCACTACCCAGTCATCATGTCTTATTGGTCGATCGCCGAACAAACTGAAACTCGTTTAGTTGCCCATAGCATCCCTCGCAGAGCAGCAAACTCTTGGACAATTAAAATTTTGCAGGCCGCAGTAATCATTTCGGCCTTCTGTCCCGGTATTGCCTCATTGGTTTCTGGCTCTAACCTATTACCCGCCACCGCAGTTTGCAATGCTAGCAAAGCGAATGTGGGAGTGATGGATTGCCGAGTAAGTCGCAATTTTTGGGGACGGGTGATTCGGAAAGAAAATGTTTATTTACCCGAGGTTCCGGCTCAGCAGTTGCACCTGCAAGCTGACGGTGATACGACCATGTTTTATTTTGGTCTGTATTGGTTAGCAGGAGTTTGTGGATCGATCAGCGCTATTCAGCTTTTAAAAACTCGCAAAGTTGCTTGGACTTTTGATCAAACTGCCAACAGCATCCAAAAGCAGCCCTTAGCGGTGCTTCCCAAAAAAGCTCAGGCTTTCGATCGATCCACCATCAGCAGCTTGTGCCTAGAAATCCCTGATCTGACCCTGAACTTGTTTCCAGCATCGCTCTCACTAGGTTTTAATCTTAAACCAGTAGAATCTAATAACCAGGCGACTTGGTATAAATTACCAGTCTCTACCGAAATTTATGCTGCTGGGCACCAAGAGTTACCAGAGGTACTGCAATCTGTGGTGCAACCGATCGCCACAGTATTGAACTTACCTTGGCAATTGGTTTTTGAGCATGAAACTGAAGAGGAATCATTTGTTTTTGATTTTGTCGATCGCACCATTATCCAGCAATTCCAAGATGAGCAGATTTTACGTTTGAGTTTCGACGAAATCAGCGGCTTTGAAGCCGAAGAACCAGATCCATTCATTAATAGCTTAATTCAGACCGAAAAGCCTTCAGTGCGTTATCTAAATCTGTTGGTAGGTGGGGGAATTCGGATCTCGATTCATCAGTATGCCGGCTTTACCGATGTAGCAACTGCCAATATTTGGTTTCATCAGCTCCAAGCTGCTTTACAGCCCTATTTCCCAGAAGCTGCTTTTACTAACAAGGTACCCAGCTCTGTCGCAGTCGAAGCTGAGTTGATCAAAGCTATCAAGGATGATGCTGAGATGATTGAAGTTGCTGTTGGCAATCATTAGGAGTTCAAATCGTTGTCCTCACTCTTTTGAATCAACCTATCATGGAGATTTGGGTGGGGATTTGGTACGATGGGAGCTTAGTAGTTCACCGTCACCATCATGAGCCAGAACCCAATCAAAGCCCGCGATCTGCGTGTCAGCCCTATTGCGATCGATACCAATGTTTGGCGATCAAGAACTTGGGAGCGGCTCAAGTTTGAAATTGAATATGCCTTAGAACGAGGGACTACTGCCAATTCTTACCTAATTAAGGCAGACAAAACAGCATTGATCGATCCACCAGGAGAATCTTTTACCGATATTTTTTTGGGTGAGCGCATTGCCGAACTACAAGCAGTAAATTTTATTATTTTGGGGCATGTAAACCCCAATCGGGCAGTTACCGTCCAAAAACTCCTGGAAACATCGCCCCAAGCTCAAATTGTTTGCTCTAACCCCGGTTCGATCGCCCTGCGCAGCATTCTAGAAAAACCAGATCTCAATATCCGCATTATTAAGGGCGATGAAAAAATAGATTTGGGGCGCGGCCACGTTTTAGAGTTTGTACTGGCTCCCACACCCCGCTGGCCCGATCGACTACTAACTTACGATCCAGCCACCAAGATATTGTTCAGCGACAAGCTCTTTGGCTGTCATGTTGCTAGCGATCAGGTTTTAGACGAAGGCTGGGAAAGCCTTTTAGAAGACCGGCGCTATTATTTTGACTGCTTAATGGCTCCAGTCGCCAAACAAATTTTGGCCACCCTCGATAAAATTGCCGATTTAGATATCGGTACCTACGGTACTGGTCATGGCCAATTAGTAAAATATGGCTTGAAAGAGCTGACGAATCTCTATCGCCAGTGGAGTCAGCAACAAAGCCAACGAGAATTATCAGTGGCGCTGATTTATGCTTCGGCCTATGGCAATACTGCAACCGTGGCACAGGCGATCGCGGCTGGCATTACCAAAGCTGGAGTAGCTGTAAACTCAATCAATTGCGAATTTGTCCAGCCCACCGAGTTACGGCAGGCAGTGGCTGATTGTCAGGGCTTTATCATGGGTTCGCCGACTTTAGGTGGTCATGCTCCCACGCCAGTACAGACGGCTTTAGGAGTAGTTTTAGCGACTGCTGAGAAAAATAAGCTGGCTGGGGTCTTTGGTTCCTTTGGTTGGAGCGGTGAGGCGATCGACTTATTAGAAACCAAGCTCAAAGACGCAGGCTATAAGTTCGGCTTCGAGCCAATTCGGGTTAAATTCAAACCCACCGCTCAGATTTTGAAAGAATGCGAAGAAGTCGGCACCGATTTCGCTCAGGCGTTGAAGAAAACCAAAAAAGCAGCGGCTCCCAAAGCGCAGTTTACCCAGTCTCAAGACGATCGGGTGGCGCAGGCGGTGGGGCGAGTTGTTGGTTCACTGTCGATCGTCACGGCTCAGCAACATGACGTGGCTAGTGCCATGCTGGCTTCTTGGGTGTCGCAAGCTACTTTCAGCCCTCCCGGCTTGACCGTAGCGGTGGCCAAAGAACGGGCGATCGAATCTTTGATGCACAACGGCAGTAAGTTTGTATTGAATGTGTTAGAGCAAGGCAAACACATCAGCGTGATGAAGCATTTTCTCAAACCCTTCGCTCCGGGCGAAGACCGGTTTATAGGAATCGAAACCATCCCAGCAGAAAATGGCTGCCAAATTTTGAATGACAGCCTAGCCTACTTAGAATGCACCGTAGAGAGCCGGATGGAATGTGGTGATCATTGGTTGCTATATGCTACGGTCGATCGAGGCCGAGTCCAAAACAATACTGGTATTACTGCGATCCACCACCGCAAATCTGGAACTCACTACTAACTCAGAATGTCTGCAATTCTTTTCCCCCTCTGGTTTCGCATCGCTCTTGTCCCACTCTATGTAGGTTCGATTGTCCTCCTCGCTGAACTTGGCCACCGCTGGCAATGGTTCTCTTCTGAGCAATCCCGCAAAATCGTCCATATTGGCACTGGCAATGTAATTGCTTTGGCTTGGCTGCTCCAACTCCCTGCTTGGGTGGGAATCACCTCGGCTGTACTAGCAGGAATAATTACATTGATTTCCTATTGGCTACCAATTTTACCAGGGGTGAATAGTGTAGGTCGCAAAAGTTATGGCACCTTTTTTTACTCATTAAGCATGGGTTTATTGATAGCTATCTTCTGGCCATTAGGCCATCCTGAATATGCGGTGATCGGAATTCTGGTGATGGCTTGGGGTGACGGTTTAGCCGCGATTATTGGTCAAAAATGGGGACGACACCCCTATCAGATTCTGGGGAATTCCAAAAGCTTAGAAGGAACTGCTACCTTGTTGTTAGTCAGTTACATTATCACTACAATCATTTTATATATTGCCCATGGCAATCTGCCGATCGTCTGGTTAATTGGTGTTCCGGTGGCGATCGTGGCAGTCGTTCTAGAATCGATCTCGCAGTTTGGTATTGATAACATTACTCTGCCCTTGGGAGCAGCCCTGCTGGCCTATTGGCTAGCGGAGGTCTTGCCAGGAAATTAGACTTTGACAACGATTAAGTGCTGATAAATTATTTCCTGAAAGTCTGCTAATATCCAAAGACCTCAATTGTAGTGATTGTCTTAAAAGTCAATCGCTACATAGAGGGTAAAAGGGAGGTATTAGCAGACATTTTAAATTACTTAGAATTTACAATTGAATCATCATACAAAGATTCAACCTTAATAGCCTGAGGTACAATTTTAAAATCAACCGCAGCTTTAGCCGTTAAGTCAAGATTGCCAATTATATTCTTAGGATTGCTCTTATTAAAACCAATAGTTTTATTACCATCCAGATCAAATATTTTAACTCCTGTTAATTGCTCTTTCACATCAGCAACAGAAACATCTCCCATTGTATCACCAGCAATTTTTAGCGCTTCTGGATCACCAGCATTTACTAATTTAACTGCTTTATCTACAGCTTTAAAGTAAGACTGTAAATCTTTCTTGCGAGATTGAATCAGTTTGTCACGAACTACGATTACATCAGCAATGAGATTTGTGTCTTTAGAAGTCTCGTGAACTGAATGCCTTTTGGGGAAAAGCCATGACTCACATAAACGGAGCCTGCTATGCACCTTGGGAAAATATAGTCAAACATCATTTTAACCACCATTTACAGCATATCGATGTGGTGAGATTTGATACTGTTAAACATATCAAGGAAGAAATAAACCCCATATTTCGTTGGATTTACATAATATTAGATGAGCAAAAAAATACTTTTTCTAATTTGATCTCTAGTAAACACCCTTGGTTGAATTTACTATTTCTTAATTTTGGATATCATAATGCTCATCACCATAATATGAGCTGCCCCTGGCATGAACTACCAGAATTACATACCAAGCTCTATGCTGAAAGTACTCAAAACGTACTCCCCTTAGGCCATTTAATAATTAATTATCACCGTTTTCGTCTCAGTCGCTTGTTGGGTGGACAAGGAGAGCTAGATAACAGCGGAGCATTGAACTTGGCTGAATTCACTGGGGGAGTTGGCGTTTCACTGTTAACTCCAGTGTCCTATTGACCAGCAAAGAATATTCTGAGATTTTATGAGAGTTAATCTGAAGCAGATTAACTCTTTTTTGTTTTTCCAGGACAATATTCAAAATATATAATACGGATAGACTATTCGCTGCCAATCTGTTACGATTTCCACAGCTCAATCTGTGGTGTCTACAATCATGAAAATTTTGCATGTATCCGATATTCATATGGGCAGTGGCTTTGCCCATGGTCGCATCAATCCATTGACTGGTATGAATACCCGTTTAGAAGATTTCAGCAAATCTTTGGCAACTTGCATCGATCGAGCCATCTCAGACCAAGTAGACCTAGTAATGTTTGGCGGCGATGCCTTCCCCGATGCTACCCCGGCTCCCTACATTCAAGAAGCCTTTGCTAGCGAGTTTCGGCGGTTGGTAGATTACGGTATTCCCTTGATCCTACTAGTGGGCAATCATGATCAACATGCTCAGGGACAGGGCGGAGCAAGTCTTTCTATTTATCGGACGCTGGGGGTGCCCGGTGTGATTGTGGCCGATAAGCTTACAACTCATCGGATCGAGACTAATCATGGCTGCTTGCAAGTTTTGAGTATTCCTTGGATCAATCGATCGGCCTTGCTCACCCGCCCCGAATCAGAAAAGCTCTCGCTGCCAGAAGTTAATGAGCTGTTATTGAGTCGCCTAGAGCCAGTTTTAGAAGCCGAAGTCCGTCGTTTAGATCCCGCTCTACCCACGGTAGTTTTAGGACATTTAATGGCTGATAACGCTAAGCTCGGAGCCGAAAAACTCCTAGCTGTCGGACGAGGATTCACTATGCCTTTGGGAATGTTGGTCAAAGAAAGCTTTGACTACGTGGCGCTGGGTCATGTCCATCGCCATCAAAACCTTAATCCAGCCAATGATCCACCAGTGGTATATCCCGGCAGCATCGATCGAGTAGATTTTAGCGAAGAAAAAGAAGACAAGGGCTATGTAATTATTACAATACAGCCCACTACAGCTTTGGCTGATAGCTTCGCTCGCACCATAGGTGATCGAGCTTTTCAGGTAGGTTGGGAGTTTTGTCCTTTGCCAGTGCGGCCTTTTATGACCATCAAAGTTGATGCCAGCAAAGAAGAAGATCCCCAGGCTAAGATTGTCAAGGCAATCAAAAAAGCCTCGATCGAAGATGCCGTCGTTCGCCTAATTTATCAGGTGGAATCGCAGCAAACAGAGTTGATTCAGGCCACCGAAATACATGAACTATTGGCAATAGCCCACAGTTACACCATTCAGGCTGAGTTGGTTAGTCAGCTTATCCAGCCTCGCCTGCCAGAGCTAGGTGAAACAGCCCATAGCCCGATCGATGCTCTGGCTACTTATTTAGAACATCGCACCGACCTAGCATACTTGAGTTCGGCAATGATGTTAGCAGCTCATGAGCTTTTGACAGAACAGGCTGAGTTACTGGAGTTAGTTAGCTAATTTGTGGAATAACCCAAAATAATGTTGTTTAAGCTTGCAAATTTGGGAATAATCTTAGAAAAAGAGTCTGAAAACATAATCTACCGGAGCAAAGCTATATACCAATGAGATTTCAATCTATTGCTACCAGTTTAAGTCTGTTTTTAATTACTGCTTCACTAAGCGTTGCTTGTAGTCAAAAACCAACAGACAAGCCTAATGAGGCAAACTCTTCTACACCTAAGACATCTACTCCAGAGATGATCTCTAATGGTAAAAATGTCAGGATGGGAATTGTCAACTGGCCTGGTTTTATGCCTTGGCAAGTAGTTGAACAAGCAAATATTTTCAAACATGATGGTTCCAAGTTTCAAGCAATATTCTATGATGGTAATTTGAAAGGGATTGGGGCTTTTGTTTCCGGGAAAATTGAAGCCAACTCCGAAAGCTTGTTAGATACTATGTTATCTGTTGCAGAAGGCTCCGATCAAGTGGTTGTGTTAGCACTTGACAATTCAAATGGCAATGATAAAATCATTGCCAAATCTGGTATCAACAGTATTAAAGATTTCAAAGGCAAAACTGTAGTAACGGAGAAAGCAACTATTTCACACTATTTTCTGTTGTTAGCATTAAAAAAAGATGGCTTAACAGAAAAAGATATCAAAATCCAATTTATGGAAGGTGACAAGGGCGCTGAAGCTTTTGCTGCTGGCAAAGTAGATGCTGTTTCTGTCTTTACGCCAGTTAGTGACATTGCATTGAAAAGACCTGGTAGCAAAGAAATTACTAGCTCCAAAGATTTTCCTGGAGCTATTTCAGATGTAATGTCTTTTCAACGAAAATTTGTAGAGACTCATCCAGAAGTAGTCCAAGCCACTGTTAATAGTTGGTTTGATGCTTTAGCTTATATTAAGTCTAATCCAGCAAAAGCTAATGAAATTATGGCTAAGAGATCGAGCGTATCAGTTCCTGAATATATCAAGTTTGACCAAGGGGTCAAGATATTTAATGCCGCAGACAATCTTCATGCTTTCAAGCCTGGCAATGACCAAACCTCATTGATGTTTAATGCCGAGGAAATGAAGAAAGCTGTGATCAATTTTGGTATGACTAAAAAAACAGCAAATACCAACAAACTATTCGATGATCGATTTGTTAAAGCTTACGCCGCAAATCACAAATAGTACATGTAATTTATCATTGATAGAGTTCAGTAATACAAAAGAAAAACATGTAAGTATGGTCTTTTATGGA
>JAYSRP010000264.1:0-11807 GCA_043721015.1 Synechococcales cyanobacterium
GTTTCAGATTGCTGCCTATATCCACGATATCGGATTGGGGGACGAGATTTTCGTTGATTTTTTTTTATATTTACTGATGCGTCAGCACTTTTCACTCAACCTGCCGTTCGGCTGTTCAGTTTGCGTGGCATAATAGCCAGAACACACCTTAAGAGCGAGTCGCACCGTGCCTTTACTCACCACTGGTAAATCTTTTTGTCAAGACCTGGAAAAACATGGGTCTTTGGGCGTTTATGCTCCCCTAGAAGGGGGCTACGAAGGTCGCTATCAGCGGCGGTTACGCACCAAGGGCTACCAAAGCGTGCGTTTACTGGCCAGAGGTCTGGGTGATTTGTCTTCTTATCTCACCGCTATTCACGGCGTGCGTCCAGCCCACCTGGGTAAAAAAGATATTCGGATACAATATGTACTGCCGGTGATTCAGACCCACCTAGACACTTTGCCAAAAGGCTCTTGTGGCTTGGTGTTGTGGTTAGTGGATGGACATATTTTGACAGGGGAAGAGCTAACCTATTTGGCAAGCCTGCCTCTGTTGATACCCGAAGTTAAAGTAATTGTGGAACTGGGCGGTGAACGCTATTTCCGCTGGACAAAACTAACTCCTGAACTAGTTTATGCCTAGAGTAATGCAAGCTAAACAGCAAATATCTGCTGTGATTTTTGACATGGATGGAGTGCTGGCCGATACCATCGACCTGCACTATCAATCTTGGCAGCGGGTAGCCGACGAGTGGCATATTCCTTTTAGCAAGGAAGACTACTCTCAGATTTTGGGAATGAAGCGAGAAGAAAGCGTCGATTATTTGCTGCGGAACCATACCGTAGATGCAGGCACTCGCTTAGAGATGCTGCGCCGCAAGAACGACTATTACTTGGAATTAGTGGAGACTTTAAACTCCGATCGATTATTGCCAGGAGTCCAAGACCTATTGACTGAACTACAAGCAGCACAGATGCGGATTGCTTTGGGTTCTTCTAGCAAAAATGCCGAGCTAGTTTTAAAAAAGCTCGGTATTGATAACCTATTTGAAGTAATTGCCGACGGCAATAGCGTCCCAAACTCCAAGCCTTCCCCAGAAGTGTTTCAGAAGGCAGCGGAGTTATTGGGCTTACCGGCTGCGGAGTGTTTAGTAATTGAAGATGCTGCCGCCGGAGTAGAAGCAGCTAAAGCCGCAGGCATGATTGTGCTGGGCGTTGGTCCCACCGATCGACTGCAACAAGCAGATTTAGTTTTAGATAGTTTAGCCGACTGCTCTTGGTCGGCCTTAATCAATCAGCTCGGGCTTTCTTCTTCCCCGGTAGAATAGCTAGGGCTGTCGTTGTACAAAGCATCTAGGCGACTGCGGGCATCGTCAACGTCGATCGATTTCATTACCAACAGTGGTTCGTTAGTAATTCGACCGTTGCCGTCCAGCATTTCGGGGTGAACCGGTTGACCATTATTGGGCAAATAGGGACGCTGCGCCTCGATGCCAAAATGCACTAGGCTGCGAATTAGGTTACTAATGGCTAAGAAAGCCAAAATCGTAAAAGCAATTAAATATATAGTTTGTAACATATTGGCCTGAAAGATGAAGGCTACCAAAAAATCTATTGAGGGTGACGATCGGAAGATGGGAACTGCCGAAAGCGGGTAGATACCTGCCAGCATTCTCCGACCAACTTGTGCCATGTAAGCATGGTACTAGGTTCAATCCCTACTTGGCCATCAGTGGCATTAAACAGCATTTGAGCTGCCCGCACTTCTTGCTGAGCATTTTTCACTCTAGCCAGCAGGTCATTTTGGTCAGAGACAGTCAAAAAACCCATACTTTCGGTTTCTAAGAGCTGGATGGATCGATCGAACCAGTGGGCAAAATCTGCCAAAAGTGGTTGCAGAATGGTTTTGAGCAAGCTCTGCTCTGATGGTTCAAAGGATGGTTGTGGAGAGATCATGGATTATGTAGATAAGTAAATTTTATTAATTCCTCAATTCTAACCCCATTTTACAATTCTTTACTTTTACTTGAGCAAGGATTAATAATTGATGACTTTTATGAGGAATAGCGGCTTTGGGGCAGTGTTTTGGAGCAATACCAAATTTTCATCAAAAACGCCAAAGGCGCTAAGATAATGGTTGGATTTACGTCATTGCGGGAACATCGATATCATGTCTACTGAGGATCAGCTACAGGAAGTAGAAGAAATCTATCTACCAAAAACCAATGAGTCGGAGAGCCTAAAGAAAATTCGGCATACCACCTCTCATGTCATGGCAATGGCTGTGCAGAAGCTGTTTCCTAAAGCCCAGGTGACGATCGGCCCTTGGATTGACAATGGTTTTTACTACGATTTTGATGTAGCGGAAGCTTTTACTGATCAGGACTTGAAGGCGATCAAGAAAGAAATGATCAAGATCGTCAACCAAAAGCTGCCAGTAACTCGGGAAGAAGTGACTCGGGAAGAGGCGGAGCAAAGAATTCAGGCGATCAATGAGCCATATAAGCTAGAAATCTTAGAGGATATTAAGACCGAACCCATTACTATTTATCACCTCGGCGATAAGTGGTGGGACTTGTGCGCGGGGCCACACGTAGAAAACACTGGTGACTTAGATCCGAAGTCGATCGAGCTAGAAAGTGTCGCGGGAGCCTATTGGCGCGGTGACGAAAAGCGGGCACAGCTCCAGCGCATTTATGGTACGGCCTGGGAAAATCCGGCGCAGTTGGCGGAATATAAACGTCGTAAAGAAGAAGCTCTGAAGCGCGATCACCGCAAGCTGGGTAAAGAGCTAGGGCTGTTTATTTTCTCCGATGCTGTGGGTGCCGGGTTTCCGCTATGGACTCCTAAGGGGACTGTGTTGCGATCGACCCTGGAAGATTTCCTGAAAAAAGAGCAGATGAAGCGCGGCTATCAACAGGTCGTTACGCCCCACGTTGCCAAGGTGGATCTGTTTAAGATTTCGGGGCATTGGCAGAAGTATAAAGAAGACATGTTTCCACTGATGCGGGAAACCGAGGATGTAGATCTGGGCACTAAGTCTGATGCCGAGATTCGATCGCTGGCTCAAGGTCGGGCAATTCCGATCAATTCAGAAGACGGCACTGCCAAGAGCACCGCTGATTTATTGGCCGAAGTGCGAGAGCAAGGCTTTGTAATGAAGCCGATGAACTGTCCTTTCCATATCCAGATCTATAAGAGTGAGCTGCGCTCTTATCGGGAGCTGCCCATGCGCTTGGCCGAGTTTGGCACGGTGTATCGCTATGAACAATCTGGCGAACTGGGTGGCTTGACTCGGGTGCGCGGCTTTACTGTAGATGACTCTCACTTGTTTGTGACACCAGATCAGCTCGATGCTGAGTTCTTGAAAGTCGTAGACTTAATTTTGACTGTGTTCAAAGCTCTGAACCTGAAAAAATTCCGCGCTCGTCTTAGCTTCCGTGATCCAGAGCTAAAAGATAAATATATCGGCTCTGATGAAGCCTGGGAAAAAGCCCAAGGTGCCATCAGAAGAGCGGTAGAAAAGTTGGATATCGATCACTTTGAAGGTATTGGCGAAGCAGCTTTCTATGGTCCTAAGCTCGACTTTATTTTCCAGGATGTTCTCGAAAGAGAATGGCAGCTCGGCACAGTTCAGGTAGACTATAATTTGCCTGAGCGCTTCGATTTAGAATATGTTTCGGAAGACGGCAGCCGCCAGCGACCAGTAATGATTCACCGGGCACCTTTTGGTTCGTTAGAAAGACTGATCGGCATCTTAATTGAAGAATATGCAGGCGATTTCCCCATCTGGTTAGCGCCAGTCCAAATTCGCCTAGTGCCCGTGGCTCCCGATTTCTTGGAGTATGCTCGGACTGTGACCGATCGACTATTAATGGCTGGCATCCGCGCCGAGCTAGATACTAGTAATGATCGATTAGGCAAGATGATCCGCAATGTAGAAAAAGCCAAGGTTCCAGTAGTGGGCATTGTCGGTGCCAACGAAATGGAGGCTCAAACTATGAGTATCCGTACCCGCGCTGGTGGTGAACTGGGTGCGATGCCGGTGGATGCAGTGGTCGATCGATTCCTTGCCGCAATTAATAACTATGGTGGCTTTTAATGACTGGACAACTACAACCACCAACCGACTGGATGGAAATCGGCCTAATCGTTGCGCCGCAAGGCTTAAAGGGCGAGATGCGGGTTTATCCTCATAGCGATTTCCCAGAGCGCTTTGAGGAGCCAGGTGAGCGCTGGCTTTATAGTGAGGGTTTGGCTGCTCCTCAGTCGGTGCAGCTTCAGCGCGGTTACTATATTCCTGGTAAAGATTTATATGTGATCAAGTTGGCCAATATAGAAAACCGCAATCAGGCGGAGACTATGCGGGGCAAGATGTTGGTGGTGCCTACTACCGATCGGCTGGAGCTAGATGAGGGTGAATATCATGTGCTGGACTTAATTGGCCTGCGGGTGTTTTTGCAGGAGACTGGTGCCGAAATTGGGGTGGTGGTAGATATGATGAAAACTGGTAATGATTTGCTGGTGATCAAAACTGGTGATAAGGAGGTAATGGTGCCTTTTGTGTCTTCGATCGTGCCGGTAGTCGATATGGCTAATCGCCGCATCGAGATTACGCCACCGGCTGGACTGTTATCACTTAACGATTAGTGAGGAAGTAAAAGTAACTGTTATGGAATTGCCCATTCCGCTTCCTGACACTACTGAAGACCACCATTACTGTAAAGTAGTTGTCCATTAATCCATCCCCCTTCTTTGGCGCACAAAAATTTGACCAGATTTGCGCAGTCCTGCGGCATACCGACTCGATCTAACAGAGTTATGGATTTCATGTCGGTTTTAAGTGCTTCAGACATCCAGCCAGTATCAGTTGCGCCTGGATTAATCACGTTCGCTGTGATACCGAGTGATCTAAATTCCTGAGCCGAAGCAAGCACGATCCGATCCATGGCACCCTTACTGGCACCATATGGAAGATTATTAGCCGTATGGTCGCTGGTAATTGCAATAATACGGCCAGATCCGGGTTCCTTCTGGAACCGTTTACCAAATTCTTTTATCAATAGCCATGTCGCACGGGCATTGACAGCAAAATGCAAGTCAAAGCTTTCTATTGAGGTAGACAGAATATCACTATCAACTGAGTGGCAATGAGCCATGACCATCGCTGTAACGGCTCCTAGGTCATGCTCAACAATATCGAATATATGTGCAGCAGAATTTACCAAGGACAGATCAACCTCGATCGCTGTAGAGCGCACACCGAAGTTCTCAATTTCTTTGCGAAGTGACTGAGCCTCTTCTGGATCACTGCCCCAAGGCATTGACGCATCGTATGGCTGCCAATATGTCAGGGCGATATCCCAGCCTGATTGTGCCAATTCTTTGGCAATCGATGACCCAATGCCAATATTTCTACTTGCACCAGTTATAAGAACTATTGGTCGTTGGGACATGTATTTCTCTGCAAGTAAAAATGAGAAGTAGTCTAACGTTCCCGTTCACCCGCCGCTAGAGGTATTTTAGGACTATCAACTCAAATGGGTCGGCGTGCAACGGGTTTGTTAGACCGTCCTGCCAGCAGACACTATTGATTGACCAACTCTTGCAATGCCCTAATGTCAAGGTCAATTCCTTGGCGCTTCAGATATTGGTTCAGATTGATCTGGATAAATAGATCTTTGAGTTCTTCAGCTATTTCTGGGGGTGGATTGCCAGATAATGCAGTTGCAATCAGGCGTTCTGCTGTTTGTAGCTCGCCACATTCGATCGCTAGAGATGCAGCGCTGCGGTGAAGGACAGAACGAGTGGGTTCTGCATCAAGATTGCTAGCGACTAAAGTAGCGGCTTGGACTTCTTGTTCAAAGGCTTGGCGTGTTAACTGTACAGCTTGATCAATCGCGCCTCTTAAACGAGCGACTGCCGCTGCTTCCGCTAAATCCATTGCTTGTTGGTGGAACGCTTGAATCTGGCTCATTGAGATAAGGCTCCTTCGGGGTTCTGTTTTGCACTAACGATAGAAATTGGACGGCTGAATTCTACTACAATGATATAGGCTGGCAAGCCTTCTGCATCAGATGCCCTCGTTTGTTCAGTTTTCTGCTTGACTCTGGCATTAATCTGACTTCGACTACCCTTACGAATTCCAGAAACTTCCAGCCGAGCCATGCGCTGAAACGGCAGCATTGAGCTTGAATCTTGCCTTCCCAACCAGTAGTAAAATCCAGTTCCTTTCCGAGAACGTTCAATCACCGTCAGATTGGTTAGTTGCAGAATTAGTAGAAATGCAATGCCGTAGGCTGCTTGCTCAGTCGTGTATTCCTCATCATTCCAGCATCGTCTTGCTTGCTCCGTAACGGGCTGCCAATCCAACTGGAACCGAGTAGAAAATTCTCCTTCGACTTCGAGGATCACTCCTGGCACATGAGCTTCATCTGTTAAACAAATTGCACCTGCTTCTGCGATCGCGGCTCCAAAAGCGGGTGTAATCGCAGGAAGTCCTTGATTAAGACTCTGTAAGTTTAAGATTTGAATCTGGCTCAAAGCGATGTTGTCTTACGAACACTAACAGCTCTATTTTACCTTCAATTGGTAAGGTTTGAGTCGATCGCCACAATCTTGCCATGATTGCCTTCCTCAACTTGCGATAGCTGCGCTTGCACTGGAGATTCATAGATTACGAACCAATATAACTTTCTTTACCAGTTGAACGGTTTGAGATCGGGACCAACAATATGATCGGCACCGCCGTCCTCGTCCGAGCCGACTGCATGGGTGAAATGCGCTGAATACCAGAGCACAACATCTTGATTGTTAATTGACTCACCGTTAACGAATCGATCTAGATTCGCCTTTGCTTTCGCTAGATCACTTGTGAATCCCTGACCGTCATCTAGCTCAGAACCACGATAGCGCAGAATCCACAAATCTCCAACGCCGAAACTATCGGCTGCACCATCATTCACTCCAGGGACTAGAGTATATCCTTCTCCCGTGGACGCATTTAGAACCCGCCATCTTCGTTTACGAGCCAAATCCCGCAGCCGCCGAATTTCGTAGTTCTTGGTATGCCAATTTGATGAACCAAATAGAGGTGGATTGTTATATTCCTGAACGATATTGTTTCCCGCTGTGCGAATATCGAAGTCGAATCGCCAGTACACATGGTGATGGTGTCGATTACAAACGCACGAATTGTTCACCGCAGCAAACCCAAAGCGAGGGCGAATCGTTCCATTTACGTGAAAACGCCACTCGCTGACATATCGATACCAACCCGCCTCCATTTCGCTGACTAAAACCACCTCTTGTCCCTGCACATAGATTGCAACACCAAGGAAGTTACCAGTATCAGTACCTGATTCGAGCAAAGTTTTTGCAGGACTTGAGCAGAGGCGGAATCCAGGAGCGACATCTGTTCCATTTGCCTGAAGCATACCCTCGGCGTACTGCCAATCTCGGTAAGGACCGCAGGCATCATTGTCATAGCGAACATTGAGGATTGGAACATGAGCACGGTAGAGTACTCGCTTGCCACGATAATCGACATTTCGCAACTCAATACCTGAACCAACGATTCCAGAAGATGCAGCAGGTCTGATCGCCTGAAAAGTCCACAGGACAGTGTTTCCTTGTTTAATCGTCACGTCAACCTGTCCAGGAGTCCCTTTTGTTGCAGTCCCTTGGAATGCATTGGCGACCCCGCAAGTAATTGCATCTGCGCGGGAACTCTCCGGAGCCGCATTGTCATATCGTGTGACGGTATCGCGAATCATATTCACACCGACGATCTCATGCCGGAGTTTACGATCGTGGGGCAGTAATCCAACGGCGATCGTTCTCTCAATTCGACCGTCAGGAAGCTCATCCTCAAGGTAAGGGGGCATAGGTCGATAAGGTTGCAACAAGTTTTCCGCAATCGCTGCTCCAAGTTCACGATTCTGCCGCAGCATTTCTACTGCTGCTTCAAACTCTTCATTGCTTGGCAAAGGTTGATGACCAGAATCTATAACCTCAAGTACTTCGCAGTTATGCACATTGCCCAGCACTAAAATAGTTCGATTGTTGGTATAGTCATAAATTGTGGCTCGATAGTGATTGATTGGTTCCTGTTGTTCTTTTTCATCCACTTTGTCTTCAGCATCAACTAATTCCACTGAAAGTAATCGGTGTTTAGTTTCCTTTAGATATCCCTGAACTAGAGTGTGGCTCAAGATCCTTTCAGACAAAGCCCCGATTGCTTCAGGTGAGTGACCAGATGCAACAATTCCCACTTCTAATTCGCCCTCTGTTCGTGGCTGAGTTCGGAATATTTCAAGTTCAAAGAACTCGTCAGTTCTAGCCTGCCAGCGCACCGCATTCGCAGTTGAACTCAGAACATCTACGCCGAATTCATCAAGAACATCAAGGTAAATATCTGGGTGGTATTCAAAAAGTTCTCGAAAATCATCTCCGGTATACCGCAACTCAAACCGTCCTAATGCATCCGTTGTCGCATTCCCCAAGAGATCGTCATAAACGCAATCTTTGTCATATGCTCGAATGAGCAAATTTGCTACAGGCTCCCCAGTTTCTCGATCTTGTACAATTCCAGAAATTTTGAACTCTAATTTCATAGCTTCCTTTTGTTTGTTATAAAGTGACTTCTTCTAGTAAAGCAACCACCAAATAGGATACGCAGTACTCTCAGAGGGTGCTTTTGGGAACAGCAATTGCGGTCTAACGTTCCTGTTCACCCGCTACTAGAGGATATTTTAGATAGTCAATCCAGCTTTAGTCGGCGTGCAACAGGTTTGTTAGACTGCGCCTCACCGATCGCTGCCAACTAAACCAACCTGTTTGGGACAAACTTCAAATTCAGAACGCGCACGGAAGAAACAAACATCAAACTCAAAGAAAAAATTAGCTTGACCCAAGATTAGAGGCACATTAGGTGATTGTGTCCAAGCAAATGCAAGATTAACGGTGGGGAATGAACTGACTTGAGCGTCAATAACGACTGCACGAGCTTCAAATCGAGCTAGGTTCCCTGCCAATAGAACTGACAGCGTTTCATCTTCCCAAATTAAGCCCAGTTGTAAACCTAACTCGTAAGGCAAAACATTAACGCTTGCGCCTGTATCCAATAAACCTTCAGTGTTCAGGGATCGACCGTCAAGGCTGAGTATTAGAGGCAGGTATGGCATTCTATCAACCATACCCAGTCTACTATCGATGATTTTGTAGGGAAATCTTTGAGCATCAACCATTCTTCCCTCGTTGCTTTGTAGCGAGAAGATTCATCAAGACATTGGCGGCCTCAGAACAGTTGTATGGTGACCAGACGGGATACTCTTGGTTGGCAACAAAAAAGTTCGTATCTTCCTCTTTGACTAGTTCTGTCGCCAGAAACTGCATTAGCCGAAGCTTTTCAATTTTTGGGAGGTCTTGTATTTGTGACATGAGTTGAGCTAATGGCATTTGAGAATCTCCTTATCCATGAAGTGTCAAAAGGAAACGATTGCTCACTCATTCTAACCGTGATACTGCATCCATCATCAATAATGACTTGAAGCAGTAGGATTTAGAGATTTAACAGATGCTAATGATCTAGTAGCAGCAGTAACTTCTATATTAACGTGAAGCTACTGCTGGTGATTTAGAAGTTACTTACCACCCGCTTGTACAGCAGCTTGGGCAGCTACTAGTGATGCAGCTTCAGTCTTCCCCTCTCCCTTATATTTTTTTCCGTCAACAGTAATGGTAGTAACGTAGCCAGTACCTAGCCAGTTAGTCCCAGTATGAACACTTGCAGACATAGTTTTAGTCCTCTGTTTTTTTTGTGTTTGATTTGCAGTCTAACGGCTCGAATCAGCGGCGGCAATAACCTCGAACTCAGTACTAGATTTCCCAACCGTCCGCTGCATTTGAATTGTTGGGCTGCTGGCAGAGCGCTAGGGTGATGACAACAATGCAACAAACTCTGCTGCTTTTAGAATTACAATACCTTGGTGGTTAGTTAATGATAAAAGATGCTTGTCTCCTGTGACAATATGAGTCGCATTACTCATGACTGCGCACTCCACGACCATATCATCATCTGGATCATCTGGAACAGCCTTGAGTGTCCCAGAAATTTCAATCAGGCGCGAAAATCCATGCACCTCTTCCACTGCCGTCCGTGCCATTTCTTCGGAGAACTTGAATTTTATCAGTAACTTTTCGGCAAATTCATCCAAGATCTCTTGACAAGTCACAGATTCAACCTGTCCTACTTTTGCTAGAGCGAGGCATCGAAATGGATTGCCGTTCGTAGATAATAGGGCGGAAAGCAAGATATTAGTATCAAAAACGACAGTATGGTGCATTAGTTCTCATGCACCATATCATCTATAAAAGCTTCACGCTCTTCCTCGGTCATCATATTCCAATCAAGACCTTTCTCTTGAGCAACCAGCCGCGCTTTTTCGGCTCCATAACTTGATAATGATTCCCATTTTCCCCATTGCTGAAGAAGTAAGAATCTGAATACCTCTACCTGTTGACCAACTGGCAACTGCTTGACAAGCTCAATAACCTGCTCGTCACTCAAGGTTAGTGTCGCCATGATTTCTCCTTAATAAACAAAAATAGAACTCTACGTCCTCATATTGTAAGTCAGATCAGAGATATGACTGCGAACAAATGGAACAGAGCTAAATCCATAGCGTTCTTCCCAAAAGCAGCCAAAACAGCCATGAAAAGTAGTGAATGATCACGATCGCCCAAAATACGACTTTATAAGACTCTTTCTGACTTTTGTGACGTAGTACTCGCTGGGCGATAAATCCGCCAAACCATCCACCTAAAAGTTCACACAGATGTAGCGTTTGTTCAGGAGTTCGCCAATCCTTGCGTTTAGCGCGAGATTTATCATCAGTGTATAAAAAGTAAGTCACGAAACTCATTACAGGATAAAGAATCAATGGAAGGGGATTGCGTGTCGTCCATGTGAAATGAATAGCTCCAACCAAAGGCAGAAAGGACAACAGGATTGCCTCAACTATTGGGAAGCTTGAAGCGATCTCATCGGAGGGTTTAGTGCGACTACTCGAAGACGCTGCTTTGTTTCTTGCTCCCAGAATGAATGCATCGCAAGCACGAACTTTTCCATCTGAGTCAACTACGTAGTGGTAATAAATCGTGTCGTTTTCTTGTGGACGACGGTTTGTATCTTTAACTTCAGAAATATGCAAAAAAACTTCTTGACTTCCATCAACGGGTTGGATAAAACCAAATCCGCGCTCATCTTTCCATTTTGTAAGCTTTCCACTGCGGAGACCAGATTGCATGAAAAATCCCAACAATACAAACTTTGTAATTTTAGCAAACCACCTTTAAGTACAGCCACAACCAAGAAACGAAGCAGCCCAACAATGGGATATAAAGACGAGTTCAGTATAATCCCCTTGAATTAGGTGCATATACTGACATTTGTCCACATATGCCCTGGAAAGTAAGGGATTAGCCCGACATTCGTCCACATAACACCCCAAATTGGGCGTTTAGACTGAACTGACTTCAGTTTAAATGCTCTTGCTTGATACAGGAGTGATTCCCTAACATTTTGTAATAATCTTCATTTTTTTCTCCCATGTTTGTGAAACAGCCTGTCCCGCCAAAACTGTTAGACCGGGTTCGACAATCCATTCGTTTGAAACACTACTCTTATCGGACAGAGCAAACATATGTGTCGTGGATTAAGCGTTACATCCAGGGTAAACGCATCGATTTAAACACTGTTCAAGCAGATTAATGCTTTGAGTCGTAGAATAATGTGAACACTCTTTCCTCACTCATGACATCTCCCA
>JAYSRP010000265.1:0-5064 GCA_043721015.1 Synechococcales cyanobacterium
GAATTCGATCGCTTCGTACCAACTTACTTTCTCAACGGGACGATTATCTCCTTGAAATCTTGAAGGGTTGTCCTCAAGTTTAATTTGAACACTGGGTAGTGATGCCACGAATCGCCACTGAGCCTGAGTCACCAGATACTTACCCATCCAAAACTCTGGCACCTGCACTTTGTGCTGTGGTCGCTCATGATCATTTCCTTTAGCGGGTAAAGAACCCATCTGAAAGCTGTCACCAGGGATTTTGACCATTTCTAAAGATGTCCGAGCGTCCAGCTTTTCCACCAAAAACGTAATTGCCTCGTTAATTAGGTCATTGGTTACATCTAAAGGACGAGGTTGATCAATCACCATCGCAGTTAGCGGTAGCTTCAAAGCCCGCTCTGCCAAAGCCACCTGCTCTAAACTTACTGCCTTACCATCACTAATGCCCAAATTACTTTGCAGCATCTTTAGCTCCTGTCGTTCGGCAGCACTCAAAGCCGATCGATCACCCAAATCAGCCACCAATACCTTACAGTACCGTGTCAAATTAGCCTGCACTGTCTGTTGAATCTCGATCGCCACCGCTTCCTCTAACCTCAACTTTGTCCCGGCATCCCGCAACAGCTCCTGTGCCGTATGAGAAAAACCACCATCTCGATAGAGATCTTCGGCGGTCGATCGAAAGCTTTCCCGAGCCTCAGCCTGTTGCAGCTCAGTAAACTCCGCAATCCGCCGATCTCTAATTTGCTGCGCAACCTTACCAATCTCCTTAGAAACAATCTTCCAAGCTGTAGCCCGAGCATACTTATCACCATTTCCCTGAGTCGCCACCGCCTGATTATCAGGAGGAATTGCCTGAAGCTTCCCAAACGGCGCACTAGTCCAATCACAATCTCCAATAATTACCGGGATTACTTTCGTCGTCCCGGCCTCGTGCCGAGCTAAAGCCCGAGTCATCTCGATACCATAACAGTAGTCAGAATCAATAAAATCGGCGCTCACCAACAACAAAATAATCGCCGCTTGCTCTAAGTTTTGGTCAATCTCTTGCGCCCATTCCAAACCAGCATCAATATCTCGATCGTGCCAGAGTTTAATAAGTTTATTGCGTTCTAAACCACTGAGATGCTTACCCAGCTCCTTTCTCAACCCATCATCTTGGTGAGAGTACGACAGAAATACTTTGATCGGCTCATTCATCTGGTCGGAGATACTTCAGAACTGGTGTACATTACATCATAGTACCCCCGATAATCAATACCAACATGCCCTACAGTCAATTCACAACGATCGGCAAAGTCAAAACTGCCTTTGGTCTCACTGTGCTAGAAGGCGATCGGTTCTTTCCCGAAATCCCCCCACTTACGCCATCTAGCGTCCTGTTAGGCTCCCTCGCCGAAAGCCTCCCGATCGTCTCCACTTCTGGCAGCGAAAAAGCCCGCTCCGAAGGCATCATTTACCCCGTCCTATTAGAAGTACGTCGTCTGTTAGAACGACGCACCAGCCTATTTTCGGGCGAAAGCTTTGATATAGATGAATCTGTCGGCCTCAACGGCCAATGTGACTTTTTGATTACTCGATCGACTGAAGTTCTAGAAATTGAAGCGCCTGTAGTGGTACTAATTGAAGCCAAGAAAACCGACCTAAAAACAGGTATTGGTCAATGTCTAGCTGAAATGGTCGCTGCCCAAAGATTTAACGAGGCTGCCAACAACCAAATTACAACTATTTATGGCTGCGTGAGCAATGGACTACAGTGGCAGTTCTTAAAATTAAATGATAAAAATGCCTCGATCGATCTCACTGTTTATGCCTTATCCCCAGTCGATCGCATCTTAGGATTTCTCGGTTGGATGGCAGAATTGGGGTAATTGAGACACAACCACAGGAGCAGTTACTGAAAATGGATTCTCAATTTACCAAAATCATTGTTTGCAGCGGTCACATGATCGACCAATCAAACTGCTCCAATCCTCGTTTTCCACCAGAAAAAGAAGAGATTGTGCGCAGGGAAATTATTGCTCAACTTCAGCTTTGGCAGATTGATTCAAAATCTTTAGCCATTTGTAGTGGCGCACAAGGAACAGATATTTTATTTGCCGAATGCTGCCTGAGTTTAGGAGCACAAGTAAATTTATTAATCCCTTTACCCCAACCAGAATTTTTAGCTCGATCAGTACACCTAGATAACGCCAACTGGGAAGATCGCTATTTGGCATTGTTACAACAACTTAACGTTTCTGTATTCTTCCTTGAAGATTTCCTAGCCAAAAATCCAGAAAAGTTCTCGATCTCCCTTGGCGCAACCTGCGACAGTTTTGCCCGAATGAATTCGAGCATTTGTCTGGCAGGTCGCGGAGCTATCAGCGATAATATATTTGCCCAGAATAATCTCTGGATCATCCACACCGCCCAAACCATGCTGCAATTCTCCTATGGAGACGCTTCGCTAACGGCAGAACTATTTGCCATTTTGGTATGGGACGAACAAAGCCAAGGCGATGGCCCCGGCGGCACCGCAGACTTTGCTGATCGCATCCACCAAGCTCAAGGCACCATCGCCATTATTAACCCCACAAAACTCACTGCGAGGCAATAAATCATGTCTGTCGAAAAAATCCTGAACCGGCAAGGATCACGCAAGTTACTAGCGCTCGATGGCGGTGGAATTCGGGGACTGATAACGATCGAAGTCTTAGCAGAGCTAGAAAGTCAAATTAAAGCAGGCTTAGTATCCAAAGGAAAACTAGCAGCCAATGATCCTTTTGTCCTCGCCAATTATTTCGACTACATTGCTGGCACCAGCACCGGCGCAATTATTGCTACAGCCCTCTCTACCGGCATGTCGGTAGATGAAATTCGGCAGTTTTACGAAGCTAGTGGCGCAGCAATGTTTGAAAAAGCTGGATTCTTGGAAAGATTCACTCACTCAAAATATGAAGACAAACAACTAGCCCATATTTTGCAAAAAACATTTGGGGAAAATACCACATTGGGCACCACTCGCTTAAAAACATTATTGATGTTGGTCATGCGCAATGTCAAAACAGATTCACCCTGGACAATCTCCAACAATCCTAGAGCTAAATATAACGATCGCAATCGAGCTGACTGTAACTTAGAGATACCTTTATGGAAACTGGTACGGGCTAGCACCGCTGCACCAACTTTTTTCCCACCAGAAAATGTCATAGTAGGTTCAAGACAATTTATTTTTGTAGATGGTGGCATTACACCTTATAACAACCCAGCATTTCAGCTATTTCTGATGGCTACAGCAGAGCCTTATAATCTGCGCTGGCCAGCCAGTGAAGATCAGATGCTAGTAGTTTCGGTGGGAACTGGTTTGACTCCAAACATTCAGCCAGATTTAGAAGCTAAGAAGATGAATTTGCTCTATCAAGCGACATCACTACCAACAGCCTTGATGTTTGCGGCTCAGAATGAGCAAGATATGCTTTGTCGAATATTTGGTAAATGCTTGGCTGGTGAATCGATCAATGGTGAAGTCGGTGATTTAATTGGAGCCACAGGGGTAGTGAATCCCAAACTGTTTACCTATGTTCGCTATGACGCAGAATTGTCTCAAGAAGGTCTTACCAAACTGAAATTAAGTCATTTAGATGCCAAAGATATTCAGCAAATGGACTCGGTAAAATACATGAAAGAGCTACAAGAAGTTGGTAGAATGGTCGCTAAAAAGGTCGGCTTTTCTAAACAAGACTTTGCACCTTTCCTATAACTTTTCTGCCAACGCTTTGCACCTAAAAATAGTCCTAGCTCCAAGGGCATATTGAAGCGAGGAAGCTGATATGTTTCAGATATTTCGGTACGAGAAATATCATGAATGCCATATTTGCAGCCTTCAATAATTCGGAATATTTTTTCGATACGAACCATACCAGAGTCATTAATTTCTAGAGCACACCTTGCTAAAAATCCACAATCTTGTATTGCAAAAATAATGGAGTAAAATATTTCTTGATATTCTAGATCAAACGGACAGTTCAAGAATACACTGTTTTCATAGTCTTGAACCATAATTAAAGTCAGCTATCTCCAGAAAAATTTATTTATCAAACTTTGAAAGAATTTTAGGGTGCTTTACAACCCCAACATCTTCATCTTGATTAACTGATGGCTTACGAGTTCGGCCAGATTGAGAAAGCTTCGAAACACCAGCTTTAGCGGCAGAAATTGCTACAACTTGAGAAAGCTCCAAAACACTAGCTTTAGCGACAGAACGCACCACAATATCACCTTTAGTGACTTGAAGAAATGGTGCTTTACGAATCTGGTCAGCTTGAGAATGCACTGAAACAACACCGACATTATTAGCTAAAGTACCACGGAACTGAGATTTCGGAATAATTTGAGAATGAACAATAATCCCAACATTTAGAGCGGCAGAGAGCTTCTGCGCGTATTTCTCAGCTGCATCTTGTGTCTCAAATAACACACACACTCTCTTTTTACCGCTTTTTCTGACCTGCCAACCGTCTACAGTTGGTACAACATGTACAGCTCTTACCACCGCACGGATTTCTGCTGGATCAAGTTCTCCAGCTTCCTGCGGTCTAATTAGTGGGCGCTTTTTCTTGGGCATGAGCTTACTCTACTTCATTCCATACCTTCATTTATAGCATATGCAAACTCGCTAGAAGATTTAATCAGCCGTCCCCAGCAGTGCGTTATCCTGACATAGACTTCCCTAATCTGCCACCCATGCGCTCTACCTTTTGGATCGTTGCCCTCATTAATTTTATTAATGCCCTGAGCTTCACCATCCTGATTCCCACCATCTATATCTACGGCAAACAGTTTCATCTCAATGAATTTGAAACCAGCCTGCTGTTCTCGATCTACTCGATCGCCCAATTTTTTGCCACCCCCATTATCGGTAAACTCTCCGATCGATTTGGCCGAAAACCCCTGCTGATCGTCAGCCTCTTAGGCACCGTTATTGCCAACACGCTCGCAGGCACCGCCACCACCGCAGGCATGTTATTCTTTGCCCGCTTCCTCGATGGCATCACTGGTGGCAACGTTTCTGTTGCCCAGGCCATTATCACCGATATCACC
>JAYSRP010000266.1:0-11790 GCA_043721015.1 Synechococcales cyanobacterium
AGAGGCGGCGGCTGTTGAACAAGGAAGTCTGGAATCTTGAAGCCCGCTCTCTACCGCAAGGTGAGAGCTGGGTAGTACGGAGTCTAAGATATGTCACTACTTCTATTTATAACAATTAATTAAATAGCTAAATGTGTGGCTCTTTGTAACTAACGTTGTCAAGAGCCACATGTTTTGATGCGCAAAATAGTCTTCAGTACATTTAAAAGCGGCTGCTAGCAGCCTGTCGGGGTAATGATCTGTAATGCCGACTGTTACTGGATTACAGCTATCAAGGCTTTACAAGATAATTGCTTACTGGATAAGGCTTCTGGGGTTTCACTCCGACAAGCTGCTAGCTGTCAAGATATGCAAATAGCTCAGTCATTTAATACTTGCCAACCTCTCGCTAATTTTGGCCTTCGAGGTTAACGATCCGAGATCGATCGGCGCGACTATCATTGATCACAATACCAACAATCTGTTTCAGATCAGAAATTTCGTCTCCTAATTTATTAATGGCTCTCATGGTGTTTGCCGAAAATTCCATCGCAGCAGATGCTGTCCGATTAGATGCCGCTGCCAATTCCAAACCATCAGCGACAATTTGATTGTTGTAGCTCAAATTTTCCTGAATATACTCAATGCTTCGAGCTTGAATCTGAATGGATTCTCTCAAGCTATTAACGGCTTCAGTATTCCGATCAATAGCAGCAGCGTTTTGATCGATATTTTCGGTGTTTTTGGCAGTGGCGATAGCTAAACCCGCGACCAAAGCTCTTAATTCATCGTCTGTCATATCAATTTACCTCTGCACTGATTTTAACTTGGATTTTACAAAACTTAGACAAGTCAGGGATAGTAGATGATTCCGCAGCTTTCCCTGAGCATATTTGGCTAAGCTGGAATCCCCAGTAGTTCGCCGTTGCCAGCAACTACTTGGCCGATCAAATATCCCACAACTCCTTGGCTCTTAAACCAATCTAATACTGATAAAGCCTCAGAACCGGGCACTATCACCACGTAACCAATACCCATGTTAAAAGTGTGGTACATATCGCGTTCTGCTATCTGACCTTGAGTTGCCAACCACTGGAAGGCCGCAGGCACTGGCCAACTCGATTGATCGACCTGCACCGCTAAACCAGCTCGCAAACAGCGCGGCAAATTCTCTGGCAAACCGCCACCAGTGATATGTGCCATTCCTCGAATTGGTAAGTTCGCTTTCTTCGCCGCTAAAATAGTTTTCACATAAATCTGGGTCGGAGTCAGATACACTTCACCCACTGTTAGACCACCGAACTCTGCGGGTCGATCGTCCCAACCAGCTCCCACGGTTTCAATTATCTTGCGCACCAAGCTGTAGCCATTGCTGTGAATGCCGCTGCTGACTAGGCCGATCGCCACGTCACCCACTTCGATCTGAGAGCCATTGATCATTTGATCTTTTTCTACTACTCCCACCGTAAAACCCGCCAAATCATATTCACCGGGATGATAAAATCCGGGCATTTCGGCAGTTTCACCGCCCAACAGCGCACAGCCCGCCTGCACACAGCCCTCTGTTACCCCTTTCACCACCTGCACCAAAGCCGCTGGCTCTAGTTTCCCAGTCGCCAAATAATCTAAAAAGTACAGTGGCTCTGCCCCGCAGGTCAAAATATCGTTCACGCACATTGCTACTAGGTCAACGCCGATCGAATCATGGCGCTGCAATGCTTGAGCAATTTTTAGCTTTGTACCCACCCCATCTGTCCCCGAAACCAACACTGGTTTTTGGTAGCCCTCTGGTAACTCAAAACAGCCGCTAAATCCACCAAAGCCTCCCAACACCTCTGGGCGATGAGTGCTCTCGACCAAACCACGAATTTGCTGGACAAACGATCGGCCTGCTACTACATCTACGCCTGCTGATTGATAGTCCATGTGCTTCTCGACTTTTAGCTGAATTTTGGTCGCCCAAATCTTACCGTATATCTTAACCGCAAAACCACCCAGACAAAGGATCGAATACTCTTTTGGCAATCAGTGTGGTACTGTGGCGAAAACCAAAATGTGTCTAAATCTTAATAAAATATTCTATGAAATATAAAATTTATGCAGCCAGTTTGGCCGCTCTAACCATCATTAGCACTCAGTTATCACCAGCTAACTCCGAACCAGTCACCCCAGTCATCAATCCAATTTTGCGATCAACTCCCAGACCCAGCCCTTCTGTAATAATCACGCCGACTCCCAGACCATCGATAATAATTACGCCAACTCCCAGCCCTACCGTCATCCCAACTCCCCAGCCCAGCACGACGATAATCATTCCTCCTACAACTACCGCTCCCGCCAAAGAAGCCATCTTATTTACCCAAACCGGCCAAGCCTCTTGGTACGGCAGCGAAGGTGGTCCGCTCACTGCTACCGGGGAGAGATATAATCCACAGGGAATGACAGCGGCTCATCGCACCATCGCTTTTGGCAGTAAGGTCAGAGTCACCAATCTGCGCAGTGGTAGAACTGCCATTGTGATCATCAATGACCGTGGGCCTTACTCTGGAGGACGAATTATTGATTTGTCCGCAGCAGCCGCCGAAGCAGTTGGAATTAAAGGCAGTGGTGTGGGCAAAGTTCGTATCGATGTACTGAGCTACGGCTCCAACAAGCGCAAAGGCCGAGGCTGATCTAATTCAGCTAATTCCACCAGTTAATCTAGCTCAATCAATTTTTATTATGTTTCATAAACGTTTGCTCGCAGCTCTCACCACCATTGTCATGGGCACAACATTTGCCCCGATCGCTACGTTAGCCGAATCTGGTCAAGCTTCTTTTTATAGCAGTGGTGGTGGTTATACCGCCGCTCACAGAACCCTCCCTTTTGGCACCAGAGTAAGAGTTACCAACAGCCGGAATGGCCGTTCTACAGTAGTAATCATCAACGATCGCGGTCCTTTTATTCGGGGTAGAATCATTGATCTTTCACCCGCAGCAGCAAGGGCGATCGGCATCGATGGCGTCGGCAGTGTAAACATCCAAGTAATTGGTAAAGGTGGCTATAAGCGCAGTTCTCACCGGTAGATTGTGAAAGTTAGATTTTAAAAAGCATGGAAACCTGGCAAACAGCGATCGCTTTCACCGATATTCTCTACGAGAAAATGGGTGGCATCGCCAAAATCACCATCAATCGTCCCGAAAAACGCAACGCATTTCGGCCCCAAACCGTCACCGAAATGTATGCGGCGTTTTGTGATGCCCGCGAAGATCCCCAAATTGGCGTGGTGTTACTCACTGGGGCTGGCCCCCACACCGATGGCAAATATGCCTTTTGCTCTGGGGGCGATCAATCGGTGCGCACTCACGGCGGCTATGCCGATGCTGCCGGAGTGCCCCGGTTGAATGTGCTAGATTTGCAAAGATTAATTCGATCGATGCCCAAGGTGGTGATTGCTTTGGTGGCGGGCTATGCGATCGGTGGTGGCCATGTTTTACATTTGGTTTGTGACTTGTCGATCGCCGCCGATAACGCCATCTTCGGCCAAACTGGCCCCAAAGTGGGCAGCTTTGACGGCGGCTTTGGAGCCAGCTACTTAGCCCGCGTGGTTGGTCAAAAAAAAGCGCGAGAGATTTGGTTTCTCTGTCGCCAATATGATGCCCATGCGGCTTTAGAAATGGGTTTGGTAAATACAGTGGTGCCCATCGCCGAACTCGAAGCTACCGGAATTACCTGGGCTAAAGAAATCTTAGCTAAAAGCCCTTTGGCGATCCGCTGTTTAAAATCGGCTTTTAATGCCGATTGTGACGGCCAAGCTGGCTTACAAGAATTGGCTGGCAATGCAACCATGCTTTATTACATGACCGAAGAAGGTGCTGAAGGTAAGCAGGCTTTCTTAGATAAAAGAGAGCCAGATTTTAGCGAATATCCTTGGCTGCCCTAAAAAACTTAGCTTAATTTTGAGAGTGGGCACTGCCATAAAAGAACCCCGTCTTTCCAAAGACGGGGTTCTTTTATGATTGATTAATTATGTCCCATGTTTGATACTGGAGCCGATCTTCTTATAGGTACAGGTTGCTCTTCAGCTAAAACGGGGATCATGACATTTCCAGCAGGTAAATCTTCTAGGGTCTTCCAGGATGGCACAAAAGCCGGAAGCGCCAGTTTGCAAGTAGACCAAGCACCGCTTACGGGTACATTGAACTGTTCACAAATACCACCTCGGTGTCCGCTGGGCTGATAGAATCGGCAGTTGCGACAAACAGCATTAGAAGTCTCGCTGGTTTTTTTAGTCTGCATCATGATCTTGTGGGGAACCGGGGTTTTACGTGGTCTGCTGAACCACCTCTCTATTCTGCAACATTCATTAGCGGGGATCATATCCCTGTAAGGGTTATGACACCTTGGTTCAAGCTGGGATCGGGGCTTTTTTTTGTTTAGATTGTCTTCACATTTGGTTTACGAGTAGACACATTTCGTGTTGCGACTGCATTGAATTGTAAAGTTGTGTAAGTTAAATCGCTTACGGACACTCACAACACCAACTCAAAAAAGGCTCAGAATCGCTGATCCCACAGCATTTTCTAAAGTGTTGGCGGCCAATATTTTTATTGATCCCACTAAAAGCATTGGGACAAACTCACCGAAATCAGTCCTTTGTTTTTCATCAGGATAAAAATTCCACCCAAAGAAAAAGTTAAATACTTGCATCCCCGCAATTCCGTTTTAAAATAGGGTGAGCAGACCTCCACAGTTGTATCAAGGACAGATCATCATGGGACTACTCGATCGAATTACCAGATTAATGAAAGCTAACGTTAATGACATGGTTAGCAAGGCCGAAGATCCAGAAAAAATTCTGGAACAGGCAGTAATAGAAATGGGTGATGAACTTGTGCAACTACGCCAAGCAGTAGCCGGGGCGATCGCTGAGCAAAAGCGATCTGAGCAGAGATATAACAAAGCTGTGCAAGACGAAGCGGCTTGGCAGCAGAGAGCACAATTAGCTCTTTCTAAAGGTGACGAAACTCTTGCTAAAGAGGCATTGGTGCGCAAAAGAACAAGTACTGATGAGGCTAATACCTACAAAAATCAGCTTGGCACCCAAACAGGCACAGTCGAATCACTGAAAATCACCTTACGCCAGCTTGAAACTAAAATGGCCGAAGCTAAGGCCAAGAAAAATATGCTCCAGTCGCGTTCCAAAGCTGCTAAAGCTCAGGAACAATTGCAAGGAGCTATGGGTAAACTTGGTAGTAATAGCTCGATGGCAGCTTTCGAGCGCATGGAAGAAAAAGTCTTGCAGCAAGAAGCCCGATCCCAAGCTTCATATGAGTTAGCTGGCTCTAATTTGGAAGACCAGTTTGCTAAGCTCTCGGCTGGTTCAGATGTAGACGACGAATTAGAAAGGATGAAGGAGACTATGAAGTTGGGAGGCAGCACACCCGCTTCCCAGGGTGCACTTCCCGGAACCGTTGTACCCGCAGCAGCTCAATCTGCTGCCGACAAAGAAGCCGAAGATCTGCGTATTTTGCGCGAAAATATCGACAAACTATAGACCAAACAAATATCATCAAAAAGAGTAGAAACTCAAGGCGGGACAAAAATCTAGGGATAGCAATGGAAGACCCTCATCCCCCAACCCCTTCTCCCAACCTGCGACAGTTTTGCCCGAATGCATTCGGGCACTTTTCTGGCAGGTCGGCGGGAGAAGGGGAGTCGGAGCACAAAGCGAAGACCCTCTCCCTCCTTGGGAGAGGACTGGGGTGAGGGTCTTTCAAATCCCCGATCAAATCAAGAGCGATTGGGAGATTTTTGCTGGTAAAATAAAATTTTTATGGAGAAAATTGCATGGGCGCGCAGATCATCAGCGATGACCAGTTTGATACCGAAGTAATCAGCCAAACCCAGCCAGTAATGGTGTATTTTTGGGCAGATTGGTGTGGCCCTTGTAAATTGGTATCTCCTTCGATCGACTGGGCAGAGCAAAACTACACCGATCGACTCAAAGTAGTCAAATTGCCCGTCGATGGCAACCCGGCATCAGTAAAAACCTATGCTGTAGAAGGAGTGCCAGCGATTCGCTTGTTTCAAAATGGCCAGCTCATTCACTCCTGGGAAGGAGCCATTACCAAAGCCAAGCTAACCGAAATGATCGATCGACATTTTTTTGCGCCAGCTTAAAATTTTGTCATCTGGCATATTGGGAAGGCTTAGTAAATAGCACAACTCTGTCGCCAGCAGCAGTACACTGGTCAACAGAGTTGATCAAAAAACATGTCATTTATTTCCCGCCTGATTTTGCAATTGTCGCGTACCTCGACAATCTGGTTGAGCTTATTAAGCTTGGTGGCAGCGCTGCTATTTGCCCAGCCTTCGGTAGCTAAGCTTACGTTTGATGAGATCCCTGTGCCCCTCGCTAGCAGTGACTTGGTCGCTTTGGCCAAAGCCAAACCCAAGTTCTTTATTTGCCCCAAGGGCATGAACCGCGATGCCGTGGCAATTAGCGAAAATTACCAGATTAATCTGTGCTCCAAAACCACCACCGAAGTT
This sequence comes from Synechococcales cyanobacterium, assembly GCA_043721015.1. Taxonomy (GTDB): domain Bacteria; phylum Cyanobacteriota; class Cyanobacteriia; order Cyanobacteriales; family Chamaesiphonaceae; genus JAAFHZ01. The sequence continues at coordinate 6,512 of JAYSRP010000266.1, forward strand.
TCTAAAAACGCGGTGAGCAATGCCCGCCAGCGGCAGCGGCAAAATTTGCCGGTCAGCACCAACGACGATGTGATCGCCACCGCCGAGATATCGATCGTAGCCATGCGCAATATCAAAACTCAAAAGCAGTTTAATTTGCCGGTCAGTACCAAAGATGACATCATCTATACCGCTCGGGGGAAGGCTTATAGCTACCGATTTGATTTTGCCAAACGTACTCTCACCATTCAAGCTGCCAACGGCAAAAAAAGCGTCGAGAAAATCTTGAGTTCGGATTAATCGACTTTTGGTAAAAAACACTATAATTAAGATACCCTCTTTCTTGCTGTCGCCATGTTTGTTATTGATAGACCACCTAGCAGCATTCCTACCGATTTAGTGGCAGCAATTCAGACTCTAAAGCAAGAGCTGAACGCCGTGATTTTGGCGCATTACTATCAAGAAGCCGCCATCCAAGACATTGCCGACTTTATTGGTGACTCCTTAGAACTCTCCCGCCGTGCTGCCAGCACCACTGCTGACGTGATTTTGTTTGCAGGGGTGCATTTCATGGCCGAAACTGCCAAGATTCTCAACCCCCACAAACTCGTTTTACTCCCAGACTTAGCAGCAGGCTGCTCGTTGGCAGATAGCTGCCCACCCGATAAGTTTGCCGCTTTCAAAGCCCAATACCCCAACCACATTGTTATTTCTTACATCAATTGCAGCGCTGAGATTAAAGCTCTCAGTGATATCATCTGCACTAGCTCCAATGCGGTGAAAATCGTCCAGCAAATCCCTGCCAACCAAGGAATTATCTTTGCACCCGATCGCAACCTGGGTCGCTATGTCGCCCAGCAAGCCCAGCGTGAACTAGTGCTATGGCAAGGCAGTTGCATTGTGCATGAAACCTTCTCCGAGAAAAAGCTAGTACAGCTTAAAATGCAGCATCCCGCCGCCGCTGTCATCGCCCACCCCGAATGCGAAGAGCCAGTGCTGCGCTACGCTGACTTCATCGGCTCCACCAGCGCCCTACTCAAATTTAGCCAAACCGATGATCGGCAGAGTTTTATTGTGGTGACTGAACCCGGCATTATTCATCAGATGCAGCAGGCTAGCCCCAATAAAGAATTTCTCCCCGCCCCGCCCGCTGCCAACAACTGCAACTGTAATGAGTGCCCTTACATGCGCTTAAACACCCTCGAAAAAATTTATCTGGCACTGCGCGATCGCACCCCCGAAATCCAGATGCCCGAACATTTGCAGCAGGCGGCCCGCAAGCCTTTAGAACGCATGTTGGCAATGAGCTAGCGAATCGGCCACTGAGCGAAGTCGAAGTGGCCGATTCGCGCCTGATCGCGTCGCAGTTAGTTTCAGGAATCAGCCAATTTTTATGACCGAATTTTTAACTTTGCAATGGCAAGGGCAACTGCACGAAGCCATTACTGCCATTACCACTACCACCGATAGTTGGGCGGCTAGCTCCGCTGCCGGGGAAGTAGTTTGCTGGCAAAATGAGCAGCTTATTTATTACCAAACCGCCGGAGATTTTTCGATCGACTGTCTCAAATATTCCGCCGACGGCAAATATTTGGCAGCAGCAGGCCAAGCTGGCAACCTCACAATTTGGTCTGAAGGTACACTTTGGCACCAGATATCTGCCCAACGGGCGTGGATCGATCGATTAGCTTGGCATCCCTTACAGCCAATTTTGGCAGTGGCCATCGGCAAACAGGTGCAAATTTGGCACATAGCCGATCGAAAACTATTGGCCACCTTGCCCTTTAATAAGTCGGTGATTTGCGATCTCTGCTGGCAGTTTGATGGCTCCCAGTTAGCCGTAGCAGGCTATGGCGGCGTGGCTGTTTGGAATTGGGACAACTGGCAACAATACGAAACGTTAGCAGCAACCAGCGCCCATCAAGTGGCCTGGTCGAGCGATGGCCAATTTTTGGCAGCGGCCACCATCGATCGGCAGTTAGTGATCGCCGCTAGCCAAGAACTCGAACGCCCCTGGGTTATTCCTGATCTGCCAGCCAAAATTTGTCAACTGCAATGGTTCCATGGCGAATCTACGCTGGCGATCGTGAATAACCAAGAATTAGTCTGTTGGCAATATGTCGATGACAACTGGCATCCCCAGACAGCAGAAATGGCTCCCACGATCAGCATCGCCCCACATCCACAGTTACCACTTATTGCGGCTCTCACAGTCAATTCTCTTACAGTCAATGGTCAAGCCAGCAATGAGCAAAACAATGTAATTTTGATCCAGGATACTGACTTAGCAGTACTAGAAAAAGTTACAAACATCTCATTAGGGCAGGGCAACCTCCAATGGAGCAGATCTGGTAGCCACTTAGCAGTAGGCTGCAAAAGTGGTCAAATTAGTTGGTGGTCAGTGCAGTTGTAGTATCCAAAACCAGGGCTTTTTGAGGACAAATATCATGTTGACTAATTACAAAATTCATAGGAAATGTAGTGTTTTGACATCCATAGATATTATGTATCGGAACTTGTGGGGTGTATAATTCAGCTAAAGAGTTTGTGATCGAGAGCAATACCAATGGTGATTAAAATTTGGTCTATCAAAAGTCCTCTGCTCAGTGGGGTGCTGCTAGCATCCGCATTTTCTCAAGCAGCAGGAGCCGCAGAATTACCAGTTAGTCAACCGCTTCCTACTCCAGGAATTCCTACACCAGATCAGGCTGTGCGCCAGATGGCAGCCAATGTGGTTTTAGATTCTAGATTGGCCGCATTTTTATCCAGGAGTGCCAAGCCCACCGGCACTGGTGCCGATCGCCTCATTCCCAGTCGCCCAATTTCGCCATTACCAATTCCTTCATCAGGACTGCCTAACCCCTCCCAGGTTTTGAGTAGTTGTCCAGCTAACGTTTGCGGTTTCGTAGCCACTCAACCACCAGTGGTGTTGGGTACGGCTTTGCCATCGGGTATCAACAAAAATGAGCAAAGCAAGTTTGCAAATTTCAATAGCACCATTAATACTCCGCTGAAAGCCGATGCTGTTGCTCCACAGACGATCACTCCTAACGATCAAGTCACCAGTGCGGCCAAGGTTTCCTTAAGTATTGAACCAGGACTGAGTAAAGATATAGCTTTTGGCCAACCAGCAACCAAGTCAGCAAAAATCGAAAAAACTGCTAGCAAAATCGCGGAGCAACCAGCCACTACCCCCACAATCGCTAACATCACTGCTCCCGAGAAGGCGATCGGCATTGGCAATGTTCAAAACCAAATCACTTCTTTCACCGGCCAATTAATGGCCAGCTCTTGGAAGCTAATCACTGTTTTACCGAAACCCCAACTGGATGCCTCTTTACTAAATATTGGCAGCAGTAGCTCTTTTCAGCAGTATGACTCACTGTCTTTTAGCCCTCGCCTCACCTTAGGAAATACGCTAGAACCAGTACTTAAAACAAAAGTAAGTAGTTCTTTGAGCACTTCGCCATTATTTGCTACCCCAGAGCCAGTATTCAAACCTTCATCAGTGGCCAGTCGGTGGGATCAGTCTAGTTTCTTGGTTAAGCCCTTGAGCCTAAATGGTTCCAAGCTAAACAAATTTAGTCCCTACAACAGTTCTTCTAACTTCAACCGCTTGGAAGCATCAATTAAGCCTTTTAACATCATGACTTTTTTGGCCACCGCAAATACCTCAACTCTGTCATCTAAATAAGTTTGGTAGCCGAAATTACTAATACTAACTGCCTAATAACTTTAAAACCAAGCTGAAGAGCAAAGCGGCTACTAAGCCAAAGCTAATAATCACGATCGCTAAGAGCGCCACGATAAATATCACCAATATTTTATCGGTTTTGACGCGAAACTCTGGTTCAGCTAGATGGGCATCGAGCAACTTGATGTTGCGGATGTTGGCCTTAGAAACCACGTCAAACAAGTCACCTAAAACAGGCACAGTACCAACAAAAGCATCGATTACAATATTTCCCACCATCTTAAACAAGGTAGCAGCGGGCAGACCAAGCAGAGCCGCTTCCACCACAATATAAGCCGACATCAACATCGTCAGGGTATCGCCACCACCAGGAATCAGGCCAATAATGGGGTCTAGACCAATTCGTTTGTTGATACCAGGAATTAGGATGGCTTCATCTAGGAGCTTAGCCAGTTGTCGCGCCCGCTGGACACGTTTTTGCTGAGCGGGTTTGAGGGCGATGATCTCAGGCATAATCAAGAAGGATAGAATATCGAAATCCTATCACGCCAGTCACACGCCCCAAATCATCACCAATATTGATCTGGCCACTTCAACTGGCTCCAAGAGACAGCGGAATCGAGTAGGATATTCTGACGACCCCTTGAAATACGGCGTTACCAGTGCAGATTCCGACCTTTGCCGAAGCCCACCATGAATCGATTTTAGCTCTGGGTCAATACACCGATGCTGAACTGATCCAGAACCATATTCAAGAGCCAGAAAAAGCCTGTTACTTCATTGCTTTTTTCTGTCGCTACAGCTCGATCGTCTACAGCATTATTCAGCATGTAGCGGGCGACCAAATTCAGATTGAATATGTATTTGCCTTGGCTTGGCAAAGAGTGTTCGATCGACTGCAAGAACTAGACGATCGAAAAATTCCAAAAATAGTCTGGCAGCAGTGGGTGGTAAATGTGGCCGGAGAACTAGTTGGCCCTCAAAAACTGCCCGCATCTGATGAGCTTACTTACCGACTGAGCAAAGTTTCGCCACCGCTGCGCTGTTATACCAACCGGTCTTTAGAACTGATCCAGCCTCTGTTGCGCCTGGTGTTTATCATGGGCAATCGGCAGTGGTCGGCTAAGCAGATTGCGGCGGCGCTCAAAGCCGAGGGCGAAGATCTAGCCGAAATGGATGTGCCATTATATTTAGCTGAGGCTCAAAAATCTTTTGAGAAAACCTTGCCGTTAGATTTGTTAGAGATCTATGGAATGGGTTAAGTCAATGACTGTCAAGAGCAACTAGCCGATCTCAAAGATACGGTTTATTGACCCATGAATGATCAGCAGAGCGGCAATACCGGGTTATCATGATTCTGGTCTTCCTTTTTAACGATGCCCACTATGGGAACTGCCACGAGAAAGCGCAAGAAAAAGACTTTCATTCCTCGCCTGCTGTTGCTCAGTCTCTTGGGCGCTACGGCTTTTGCATCTATTTCTTACTTCAAAAATCTGTGGAGTGATGGCACCGGCATTGTGGGAACGTTAGATTCTCCAGTGCTCAAATTAGCTTCTTTGCAGCCATTAGAGCGTGCCAATACTCTAACCGACATTGTAGTACAAGG
>JAYSRP010000267.1:0-5055 GCA_043721015.1 Synechococcales cyanobacterium
GTTTCGGTTAGCGGCTTGCTCGGATACGGCGATGGAGGAGATGGAAAAAGTGTTTCTGTCTCAGGACTGTATTTTTTGCACCTATGATTTGGAAAACCCCAACACGCCCCATTTGGTGAGGTCTTCTAAGGAGCCAAGGTTTGAGGATATGAGCTATGGATCTATTCACCCGCTAGAAGGAATGCGGGCGGTGTTAGATCCAGAAGAGGTGTTGGCTACTTATACAGCTTTAATGGCTTTGAAGCGCTTTTTCGAGAAAAATAAAGGGAAGTTAGAACGAGATGAACTGGCAGATATTAGTCAAAAGATTCGGATAACTATTCCTGATACTATTCCGGCTGATCCAAAAACTGTCAATGTGACTGTTAGCACCATGCCAGATTTGGTGAGCGATCTGCGAGATATGGGCGATGACGACGATTGCGATTTGGATATTCAAGATGATCTGGTGCCAGAGCATTCGCTGATTAGTACTGGTATTGTGCCGGTGCATTTCTTACAGTCTTTACAGTCACTGGTGCCGACTTTTACTGTGAATATGGACAAGGTGAGCACTGACGGTTTGCCAGTAATGATGGTGCAAACTACTAAGCTGAAGGCTGGGAATATTATGAAGTTTATTAATGTTGCTGGCGGTATTCGGGGGTTGGCTTTTGAGGTGATCGAAGGGGCACCGGTGCAGCTTGGGGTGGCGGCTTTGGCTGATGGTCAGTTGCAGCTTATTGGCGAGTTTAGTCATGCGCAAGTAGAGCTATGGCGCAGTCGTTGTATTAGCAATGATCTACGCTGTGCTTTGATCATTGCCCAAGGTTCTACCAAAAACTCTAAGCCGCGCCCACCGATCGATAAAGATATTTTGGCAGTTATGGAAACTACTTTGACTGATATTGATACGCTCTGCGGTTTGTAGATTTAAAAACAACTATAGATTCATCGCTCTTTTGAACCACTGTGGGCACTCGGTGGTTTGCATGGTGATGACGTTTTGTTCAATTGTGGCAATGAGTCGATGCCCCTCGTCAGTGGAGTTGTCGTAGATGAATGCTGTATCGGTTATCGCTGCTGCTTTTGGTAAGTTTTCCATACTGCGTTGATAGCGTCTGCGAATGTCTTCGATCGGAACATCATGACCACCTTTTCTGACCCGTTCTGCTACCCGCAGAATATTTGTTTCTGGTGATTCTAATCCAATAAAAAACAATTTAACTAACCAGCCTTGCTTTTTAAATTCCCTCATTTTCTTTAGATAAGTTTTGCCTGATAAGGTGGTTTCTATAGCGAAGCTGCGATTCTCGGTTAAATAAAGATTCCAAAGATCTAAAGTTAGCTTGCCAGCTTGTCTTTCTGATGAAATACCTTGTTGTGGAGGCAGCTCACGGGCAATCGCGTCAGGATCCACAACCGGGCAATCGAACAAATTGCTTTTGGTCAAAGTAGATTTGCCAGAACCATTAGGTCCAGCAAGGATAATCAATTCAGGCAAAGCTTTCAACCTCACTTAAAATCATCTCTGTCCCGTCTTCTTGGACTGCACAATAAAATTTACTGCCATCAGCGTTCTCACGAATAAGCTTGCCATTCAGCAAGTAATAGAATGGATGTCCTAAAGCTTTCATTTCCGCAATGTCTTTTTTGACTTGTCCTCTGGCATAAGCCTGAACTTTTAAAGCTTCTTGTAAAACATTGGACTGAGGAGACACAGTGGGTATTTCCGAAACAGGACTATTGATTGATTCAAGTATTTGGGCTGCTGTAGTGATTTCCATGAGCTTGGTACTGGTTGAAGGTGTGCTGTAAAATTATTTTATCGCAATTTTTATGAATATTGCTTTTGTTTCACCACAGTATGATCTCCCGAGAAGATCAAGAGTTCTGATTTACGTTATGTTTTGATCGTTGCCCAAGATTTTACGCCGCGCTCGCCGATAAAAATATTTTGGCAGTGATGGAAACTACTTTGACTGATATTGACACGCTCTGCGGTTTGTAGATTAGCGTTCTCACGAATGAGTTTGCCATTTAGGACTTGCTTAATGCAAGCCTATTTGCCGCCGGGATTACTTCGTAACGGAGCATCGTGACTCCAAATCCCTACCGCCATCAATCGTGCATAAGCCTGAGCGCGGACAAACTGCCGCTCATACTTTGGTAACACATATTGAGTGGCAGCCAATCCCTGGCCTTCCCTGACCAACTGCTCGTTCACCAAAGTATTATTACGCCAGAGATACCCATACCGATAGTTGTTAGCCCCCTTTGATTCCGTTGGCTCTAGCTCCAGCGCAAACTGGCGATCGGCCTCCTGAATAATAGCCTCCAAACGCTCTTTAGCCGCTGCTCCCCAAGGTTTTTGATTAAAGTTAGGGGCATTCACCCCCACCAGCCGCACTTTTTGGACTTGACCAGCCAACGTCAGCTCAATGGTACTACCGCTAATGGCTCGATCAACCGTCACCATTTGTTTTGAAGAAGCCGGTACTTCGCAAGCCACCAACAGCCACAATAAAGCCATCCACACAACAATAATCTTCATTCTGACTAATCTTCATCCAGCGGCAGAGCATATTTCACTTTGCCTTTGGCAAAATAGCGACCAAACTGCTGTTCATAAACCTCATCTTCATCCTGGGTTTCCACCACCAAATCAGACTGGGCATAGCTGACACAGAGCAGCGCATAGCCTTTTTTGCGCAATCCCGGCGACAAACCCATGGCATCGGGCTGAGTAAGGTGGCCAGATTTCACTCGCACTGCGCAAGAGGTACAGGCTCCTTGGCGACAGGCAAAAGGCAGCTCGGCACCTTGGTTCTCGGCGGTTTGCAGAATATATCGATCGGATCTGGCCTGGATGGTGTATTCCTTATGGCGCTGTCGATCAATAATCGTAACTTGATAAGTTTCACTAGGGACGGTCATGGGTGTTTCACAGAAATCCTTTGCTTATTTTAGTAGATTAGGCGCGACTATCCCAGGCCGCAGCGGCTGCTTGCAAAGCCTGATCCACCGTTTGTTCGCCCGCCATGGCAGCCTGGAGAGCTTCATAGATGGCTTTTTTCAGAACATTGATATCTTTGATAGGGGGGATCAGAACTTCGGCGCGATCGAGCTGGCTAGCGCTGATGATTTTGCCTTGAGCTAATGGTTCTGTAGAAGCTTTTAGGCCAGTCTTGTAATCTGCCACGGCTTTGGTTTGAGATGGCAGCGTATCTGAAGAATTTGCAAAAGCTAATTGATTGACGGCGTTGGTTACAAATAAGGCAAACTTGACAGCAGCAGCAGATTTTTTGCTGCTGGCCGGAATTACTAAGTTCATGACGGCGGCGCTGATTTTATTTGTCTGGCCAGTTATTTGGGGGGCGATCGCCGATACTTTGGCGATGGTCGGGGCATTTTTGGCAATGTCGTTAATGGTGGGTGCCCCGGCAAACAGCATCGCTACCTCACCAGCTTGATAGAGCTGGTTTCCTTGCTTGTGTCCCTCGGTCAAGACTGTTTTGGGTAACAGTCCTTGCTTATATAGGTCTACCCAGTACTGGAAGGCTGCTTTGCCTAGAAGGCTATTAAAACCCGCTTTACCAGAAGGGTTAACTAGTTCTACGCCCATTTGCACTAGGGACTCCAACACGTCATTGGCATCTTCGGCCAGCAGGGTGGCGAAGAAGGCATACTTGCCAGTTTTTTCTTTGATTTGTTTGGCTACTATGGCCAGTTCTTGATAGGTTTTAGGTGGTTTGGCAATTCCGGCTTTTTGGAATATTTCTTGGTTATAAATGGTGATATTGGTAGTAATATACCAAGGTAAGCCAAAGATTTTGTTATTGAGACTATTGGCTTTTAACATGCCCGGTAGATAAGATTTCTCTGCTCCGGCCAAGGTTTTTTCATCCAGTTCTAACCAAGCATTCTTTGCAGCTAACTGGGAGGCAAAGTCGGGGTTGAGATTGACTACATCTGGGGCTTTTTTGGCCTGGATGGCGGCTAGTATTTTGCTTTCCATCCCTGCCCAGGGTACATCGACCCATTTGACCTTAATGCCAGGATTGGCTTGCTCGAATTGCCCGATCGCATCATTAAAATATTTGGTGAATTTGGGTTGCAGTTGCATTGTCCAAAATTCGATCTCATTGTTGTCAGTAGGTGCTCCAGCTTCTTTTCCATTTGGTTCGCCATCTTTATTTTTTTTACCACCTAAACAACTGACGAGCAGTGTGGAAAGCACTCCCAGTCCAGAGTAGATAAAAAAGTGTCGCCGAGTTTTCATAGAATTTTGCTGCTTTGACATCTAATGCAATTCAGCGCTTATTTTGCCATGAATGGGGTTCTATTGGTTCTCTGGATTTGTCAACCAGGAAAAAAGTCACAGGTGGCAAAACACACGATAGGACAAATGATACTACCGTAAGTTAATCTTCACGACCTAAAATGAACCGATAAGAATCTGGATGTATTTATGATCGATCGCATTTCAGAAAGCCCCAAAGATCAGAGTAACAGCCCAGTTAAGGGCGACCCAGTCAAGACTAACCCGATCAAGGGCGACCTAGTCAAGAGCAATTTAGCTAAGGGCGAGCTAGAGCCAGTGCAGTTAGATTTCCTTGCGGTGTTGACTGCTAATGGTAATCTTGTCTCCCCAGAATTTCCGGCGTTACCTGCTGATTGCAGGTGACATCTCAGGTGAAGATAGACATCGATCGCAATCAAGCCTCGGCTTACAATATCACGGCTCAACAAATCGAAAATACTCTGCGGAATGCCTATAGTTCCTATCAAGTTTCCACAGTTTATGGCGCTAGCAATCAGTATCAGGTGATACTAGAGTTAATGCCCGAATATCAAAAAAACATCGATTCGCTGCTGTCTTTGTATATCAAATCTGGCAGCGGACAGTCAGTGCCCTTGAGTTCGATCGCCAAGCTCACTCCCGGTATTGCACCGCTGACTATTAATCACACCGGACGGGGTACCAATTTAACGCGGGACACATTGGCTACCCCTCACCCCAGCCCTCTCCCACAAGGGGAGAGGGAGCAAGAGACTTCGTTTTGCGCTCCGGCT
>JAYSRP010000268.1:0-11769 GCA_043721015.1 Synechococcales cyanobacterium
ATCCAGATAATCGACCTGCTAATTTGTATCATTTTCCCTATGATTGGCGACGGGATAACCGGGCTGCGGCTAAGACACTGAAGCGTTTGCTAGATAAACGTCTGAAATGCTGGCGCGAACATACTGGCAATCCAAATGCCAAGGTCATTTTATTGGCTCATAGCATGGGTGGCTTGATATCTCGGTATTACTTGGAGGTACTGGGTGGATGGCCAGATTGTAAAGCGCTGTTTACTTTCGGCACGCCCTATCGCGGCTCTTTAAACGCAGTGGATTTTTTGACAAATGGATATAAGCAAGCTTTTCTCGATCTAACTGAAGTGATGCGATCGTTCACTGCGGTTTATCAGCTTATGCCCAGATATAAAGCTTTGCAGATAGGTAATGATTTTTATCGAATTGCCGAATCACCTGTAGCTTTACCCAATATCGATCGGGCTAGAGCCTTAGATGCGTTGAAGTTTCATAACGAGATCGACGATGCGGCTGATATGAACTGGAAAAATATAGTTTATCGCAATAGTTGTGTGACCTGCCCGATCGTGGGGATAGTGCAGCCAACTAAGCAATCGGCAAAGTTGGTGAATGGAGTCATTACCACCAGTGAAGTTCTGCCTGCCTGGTTAGCTAATCGACCAAATCTAGGAGATGGAGATGGCACTGTGCCCCAGGTATCAGCCATCCCTGCTCAGATGAAAGATATTGATACTTTGGCTCTCGCTGACTATATTGCCGAAAGCCATGGAGCTTTGCAAAATCAGCCAAATACTTTATTGAATTTACTGAAACGGATTCAATCGGCACAAACAGTTTCGTCAGAAGATGCCAGAGGAGCCATTGAATTTGTTGCTCCTAAAGGAAGACAGGATATTCAAGGAATTGGGCTGGCTTTGGATGATCTGTATCTGATTAATGAGCCGATCGCCATGAGCGCGAAGGTGACAGCAGGAGCTACATTTACTAATCTCACGGCTGAAATTAGCTGTGTTTCCCAAGAGACTCCTACAATAGTGCGAAATTTTGAAGCGCAAAATGATGGCTGGGTGTTGACAACCGAGCACTTAGCGGCAGGAACATACCGAGTAAAGGTGCAAACAGATAACACTAATGAAGATGCTCCTACCCCGGTAAATAATTTCTTTGTCGTCACAGAAACCACCGGAGGTGGCTAGAAATGGCTGATTTCTTTGCTTTGCTGATTGGGATTGATCACTATGAACCAAATCCTTATTTTATAAGTCTACGCGGTGCGGTCAGAGATATTGATAAAGTAGCTGATTATCTCAAAATCTCTTTGCAAATCTCTGCTGAGCGCATTACTCGCTTGACTTCGCCTTTGCCAGATAGCAATTCCCTGGCTGATGTGAGGTCGGCAAGAAAAGAGCTGCCTCCTACCTATCAAAATATTGTAGATGCTTTTAGTAACATTACTACCAGTGCCAAATCGGGCGATTTAGTCTACATTCATTATTCTGGGCATGGTGGCAGAGTCAAAACTATTTTTGCAGAGTTAAAGGGCGATGGCCAATTTGATGAAGGCTTGGTGCCAATGGATGTGGGCGATCGAGGGCATTATCTGCGCGATGTAGAGATGACGACTCTGTTGAAACGGATGACCGATAAAGGTTTGATTGTAACGGTGATCTTTGATAGCTGTCATGCGGGCGGTGCCACACGCGGTGATGGAGATATCCGAGGATCGCGGGATGGCAGGCCAGACATGGAAAACCGAACAACGGAGAGTACGGTGGCCGATCGAGCTGAGCTGTTAGAAAACTGGCGAATGGCTACTCATAATAGTGATAAAAAAGGCTGGCTGCCCAATCAAAGAGACTATGTTTTTTTAGGTGCTTGTCGCCCCACTGAATTTGCTTATGAGGCATCTTTTGCATCTAGCCAAGAGCGCAATGGGGCTTTGACTTATTGGATGATTGACACCTTACATAACAGTCCTACTAGTTTGACCTATCAGGCTTTGTACGATCGAGTAAAAGGGCAAATTCAAAGTAAGCTGCCTAATCAATTGCCAATGCTATTAGGGGAAGGCGATCGATTAGTGTTTGGGAGCGATCTGAAGCCGGTACAGTATAGCCTGACGGTAGTTAGTGTTAGTCCTGGAGAAGTGACCTTAGACTCAGGATTAGCCCAAGGATTAAATAAGGGCAGTAGATTTGCCTTGTATCCGGTAGGCAGTGATTTTGCAGATAAGCAAAAATGCCTGGCAGTGGTAGAAGTTACTGAACTACAAGCCTCCACGGCCACTGCCAAGATCTTATCTTTGGCAGAAAGTGGTATTGCAGCAGTGGAGCAGATTGAGCCAGGATTATCAGCGGTGATGGAATCTGCGCCGATCGATCTCCAGCAACGGGTGCGTTTGTATCTGAAAAAGGTCGGAGAGCAAAAAAATAAGTTGCCTCAGGAGCTGGCAGATCAACAAGCTTCAGCGTTAGCAGCAGTGCGGATCGCCATGGAGAAAAATGGCTGGGTCACAGAAGTTAAAGATGAGCAAGAGAATGGACAATATCAAGTTGCGGTCGATCGAGATGGGGCTTATGAAATTAGTCTGTTGACTCCAATTAAAAACTTAACTCCGGCGTTAAATATTGAGAACCCTGCTGCTGCGGCTATGGTAGTCAAGCGGCTGATGCATTTGGCAAAATATCAATCGGTGAAATCTTTAGATAATTTGCAGTCTAAGATATCGATCGAGTTTGAATTACTTGATCAGAATCAACAGCCGTTTGCTGATGTTCATGATATCAAGCTCAAACCAGGGACGGTGTACTTGCGGATCAAGAATACCGATAATCAGCCTTTAAACATTGCCATCCTTGATTTAGAGGCTACCTGGGCAATTACCACACTACCAATCCAAAATAAAGATACGGTTTTTTATCAAATAGCCTCCGGTCAATCTTTATTAGAAGTAATGAATCTATTAATTCCTGAAGGGGAAGGATATGAGAACAAAAAAGAAACAATTAAATTATTTGCTGTCAAAGGAATTGCTAATTTTAAATGGCTAGAGTTGCCATCTCTTGATGAAGATTTAGGTAAGAGAGGAGGTGATTTAGATGAAGAAATACACCAAGTAATTACGGCTAGAGGCTTGACTGAAGAGATTAGTCCTCTTAATCGATTGATATCTCAAATAGGAGCAGACATTAATGAACCATTACAGTCAACTCGTGCTTTGAGGCCACCCGCTATTCCTAATGCAGATTGGACTATTAAGACTATTGAATTTGGCTTTGAACAATAGATGTGTAGTAACTCGTGGGTTAACATGCTATGAACTATTTAGAATTCAAGCTCAACTTAGCAATAGTTATTGGGATTAACAATTACCAAGGTGGCATTCCTGTACTTTTTAGTGAAATAAATGCCCATTTATTACCCCACAACCGCCAAGATTTCAAGACCAAATGCTCTTGTCCAGAATACTTAGGCTGTATTAATTTTCTTCGATTTCTCAGATCTTCACTATCCACCACAAATATCACAGAGGCAATCGATCAATATCCAGTTTGTTGCCAATTACCACCAACAAATCATCTTTGGCTAGTCTCCGGTCGGGCTGAGGATTAATATCAAATTTTTGGGCTTGACCAACTGCTAGAACATTTAAACCATAGTCTTTGCGCAACTGTAGTTCCACAATTGTCTTCCCCTGGAAAGACGACGGTACTTTAATTTCTACAATGCTATGATCGGCATCTAGGTCAAAGCGATCAAAGATTCCTGGTTTGGTGAGCTTTTGCGCCAAAGCACAGCCCGCTTCGTATTCTGGCAACACCACCAGATCGGCTCCCACTTTTTGCAGCAGTTTAGCATGAACATCAGATGAAGCTTTGGCAATTACCTTGGCTACCCCGGCTTCTTTGACATTTAAAGTGGTAATAATGCTCTCTTGTAAATAGTTGCCGATCGCTACAATCACTGTATCAAACTCAAAAACTCCGGCTTCTTGCAGTGCCAGTGGATCGGTAGAGTCTAGCTGTACCGCATGAGAGACTGCTCCGGCTGCCAAAATATCTGATACTCGTTTATCGTTGATGTCTGTACCCAAAACTTCATTGCCCGATCGATGGAGGGTTTCGCACAATGCGCGGCCAAAGCGACCTAAGCCAATCACGGCGAACTGGCGTTTATTGCTAGATTTCAGGTTTCGCAAAAAATCTAAGGCGGGCTGAGTAAAGGAATTTGACATGTTTTTTTGACAGATTGGTATACTTGTAATTTGCCACATTTGCCTGCTATCAATGCTATCATTTTTCTAGATACCCCTTTACTGAATTGGTAGATATTCATCGCACTCTATTCACTATCGACCAGTTTAAGGATAAAGTGTTGAAATCTCAAGCCGACATCAAAATTTATGCCGAGGAAAATTAGAGAACTAAAATCCCAAATTGCCCGTGAAGGGTTTGAATACTTGTCCAAGCGTGTTAAGGGCAGCCATGAGCGATGGAGACATCCTGCCCTCGCAATAACGTTGACTATTTCAGGTAAGGATGGGGATGATGTACCATTGTATTTAGAAAAGCAGTTAGCCCAGTTATTAGCTGAACTGGAAGATTTGAAAAAAGAGGATAAAGAATCATGAACCAATACAGTATGCTCGTACAATGGTCTGAAGAAGATAAACTTTTTCTAGTTACTATCCCAGAATTTATTGGCCGTGTTGTTATGCCTTGCACTCATGGCGTGACAAGAGAGGAAGCCATCCGTAATGGCGAAGAAGTAATTGAAATGTATTTGGAGGATTGGAGGGCAGAGAATGAGCTTATTCCTGAACCGCTAAAACTACAAATTGCTTAATCACTTTTGATACTTGGAAACCTTCGTTTTGTTGATTCAGCGATCGCCTCAGATTTGCGTAATTGACCGACTTGATAGATCTGAAGCAGCGATAATAGTTCATAGCGCTCTATTTCAGCGAGGTTTGAGGTTTCTCTTTTGCTTGCAGCTCACCTAAGCGATTATTGTGACTCTGACTCAGTTTCAGTGCAGCAAGAGTACGTACCTCGTCATCAGAAAGGCTGCTTACCGGGGGGTAGAGATTGGAGTCTGGCAAATTTACCATGAGCCATTTTGGGAACCGATCGCCCAACTGCATAATCTGCGATATCAGTTCATCTGGAATTTCTAGAGTGATAGTTGCCATGATGAAAGTAAGAAAAGATAGTATGGAGTATAACAAAACCCCGTAACCCATCATTACATGGCCACCTTAGGTTGGAAAAACTTTTATGAATCGTCCCATGGCCTAGTCTGAAAAATTAGCTCCACAGGTATTTCAAGCGATTTTAGGTGGCTGATTGGGTGCCGGAGTTTCCTGAATCAAAGGTTATTGCTACCGATAGCTCCACTACCGCCAAAGGCTATCGAGCAACAGCGATCATTAAGCTAAAGAAAATTCTCAAAAAATGGCTAGAAAATACTGCGTATGTTGTTATTGAAGTCAATCAGGATGCTCATATCATTGATACTTTTCCTAGTATCCCTTCTGATGAGCGGTATTGTGGCAATATTTCGAGCTGATCGGGAGCTGGATGATAATCCTGCCTATACAGCAAATATTATTCATTCAACCTGAAATCATTAGTGAATCTAAAGTTGCTATATTATTAGTCAGTAGGTTTTCTATGAAATTTGGTACTTTTTAACTCAATCTGTATATGCCAACACCAACCAGTCGAGATTTACTTATACGAAATGCTACTTCTGTTGCAGATTCAGCTAACGCTTTATTTCTAATGGGCGGAGCCTTTTTAACGGAACATCCACAAATAGCAGCAAATCATCTCATCAGTGCTGCTATACTATGTCCATTTGGTATCGAACTACTTTTGAAATCAATTCATTCATGCCTGAATGTTGACACAAGCTTTCCTTCAGGTCATAATCTTGAAAAACTATTCAAGGATATTCCTGACAAAGAAGTTAAAACCACTTTAGAGGATCTGTATAATACTAAAACAGGGAAGAAACTTCAAGTTTTTCTTCTACAACATAAAAGTGCATTTCAGGATTGGCGATACTTCTCTGAACCAACTAGTAATGCACACTTTGATTATCTTGATGCAATGGTTTTGACTGAAATATTAAAAAATAAGGTTATGAGTCTTGTGAATAAATAAACAAAAGTTAGACAGATCTTATCAAGAAAGTTTGGAACTTTGAAAAATATGGCCGTCGAATTCACGTTTAGACTTATCACCAGATTTTGCTCATGTCGAGTGTAAACCCTGGCATGACTTCATTGCAATTGATCGAATTAGGAGCATTCACCACACAGACTTCTTGTCTTGGTCGATAAATTTCTACCTGCTGATCTTTGGGATTAATAAGCAAGCCCAATCGTACCCCATTCGACTGATACTCCTGCATCTTTTCTTGCAGTGGCTTTAGGTTATCAGTCTTTGATAGCTCCGCTTGCGCCAAAGGCGATCGCAGCTCTATCACAAAATCTGGTATCACTTCCGGGAAAGCAATATCAGCAGAAATACCTACAAGCTTAGACTTCTCAATCCAGGTTACATCTGGTGATCGGACAGCCCCATTAGGCAAAGTGAAACCACCTGATGAATCGAAAACTTCACCCAGATCGGTTTGTTCATTCCAAACTTCAACTCGACTATTCAACTTTGAATTCCGCTTAGAACTTTCCCATCCTGCCGGTACCATAGTAATTAATTGCCCTTCCTTTGTTAGCTCTAATCGTAGGTCTGGATTATCTTGGCACAGCTTCTCAAACTCTTCGTGAGTGACACGGAGAGTAATACCGTGAATATCTAATAACAACGGTTTGGCTTCTAAAGATTGCATTTTGTAAAAATCCCCACCCATAACAGGATATTAGCTTTTGCTATGCTCACAAAATTGCTACGTGTAGATAGAGAACCTTCTCTACGCCAATTCCGCAAGCTTTATTTTAACCGTTTGCGCAGCGTCTCAGCTAAGAGAATCGCCAATAAAACTTATGCGTTGTACTGAAACTATCCCACTAACAGCGACTCCTCTGGGTAATTAATAGCCGTAGCTTTTGGGTCGCCTAACAGTGCTGAAATCAATAGCAAAATCCCGACCCGTCCAATATACATCGTTGCCACCAACACCAATTTACTTACTGAGGTCAAATCTGCCGTAATTCCCATCGAAAGGCCAACCGTGCCAAAGCCTGAAACCACCTCAAATAAAATCTGGATAAAGTTCAGCTTTGGTGGTTCCACAAGGGAAATGATAATCACCGCAGAAACCACCGTCATAATTGAACCAAAGGTCACGCCCACAGCCTTCAGAATCAAGCCATTAGGAACTTGGCGACGATATAGCACCACCGATTCTTTGCCCTGTAAAACCGCATAGGTACTGCTAGCCAATATGCGGGCAGTGGTGGTCTTAATGCCTCCTGCCGTACCACCGGGACATCCCCCAATCAACATTAAGGCGATCGTGATAAATAATCCTGCCGTGGTCATTTTAGAAATATCAATGGTATTAAAGCCCGCTGTGCGACTAGTCACCGCCTGAAACCATGCTGCCAATAGCTGCTGACCTGTCCCCAAGGTACTGATCGTCTGATTATTGTGCATCTCAATCAGCCAAATAGATATAGTGCCACCCAATAGCAAAAAGATCGTAGTACTAATTGCCACTCGAAAGTTCAGCGATCTCGTTGTCCGAATCGAACTATTTGTGATTCGCTCCCGCAGCATTAAATACAGCTCTAAAATCACCTCATAGCCAATGCCGCCAAAAATAATTAAGCCCGTAATCACCATGTTCAGCAGCAAAGAACCCTGATAACTCACTAAATTATCTGAAAACAAAGCAAATCCGGCATTATTCCAAGCGCTGACGCTGTGAAAAATTGCAAACCACAGCCCCTTTGACCAGCCCACCCTGGGCACAAATTCTAACAATAACAAAAAAGCCCCAGTTAGCTCAAAAATTAAAGTAGTTGCCACGATCGATCGCAAAATTTGATTACTACCCTGGAGCGATCGACGGTCTAAAGCCTGCTGAATCGCAATTTTGTCTTTGAGACCAAAGCGACGACCCAACAACAGCAGCAAAAAGGTAGTAACGGTCATATAACCCAGTCCCCCAATTTGTACCAAAAGCATAATCACAAACTGACCCAAACCCGAAAAATAGGTAGCCGTATCAACCACCACATGTCCGGTTACACATACGGCCGAAGTTGCCGTAAACAAGGCCACGATCAGATTGTTCCATTGGCCACTACTGGTAGCAAAAGGCATCATCAACAAGGCAGTACCAGCTAAGATAACAGCGATAAAGCCCAAACAAATAGTGCGAGAAACTGTCATAAAGATTTGAATTTAGGACTGGGTAGCCGCTATTAGTCTAGGTTAATCTGGTTTAGCCACTTTAAGCCGCGCAGAAATTTGTTGTTCTGGATCGATTCCTTGAAAAGTTGGCGGTATCCAAACTCTCACCACTAACAGTATTGCCATCGAAATCAAAAAAGCACAGGTGGCCAGCACCTGATGCCATTCTACTTCCAGGACTCCCTTCACAATCACTTCTCGCAAAACCGAGACGATGGCAACTTCTACTGAAACCCCGATCGATACTCGCTGCTCTTGCAAATAAATGATCAGCAGGCGAAACAACTCCACCAAAATCAAGATAAACAAAATATCGGCAGTAATATCATGGAAACGCAAGGTGGTCAGCAAAGACAAAAATATTTCTTTGAGTTGCAGTACCATAACCGCAAACAAGCCGAGACAAAGAGAAATAGCGATCGCATCCTGGACTGATTCTAGTACCCGCACGATATGACTACGCTGAACGTTAGCATACCAGGGAGTATTTGGGGTTGGAGTGTTGAGAGGAGTGATGATTGGCTGTGTCATATTTTCAGACCCTGATACTAAAGATCATAGAGTTAATCGACATAGATAACAGCTTAACTCATTAGCTTCTCTATGGATAGAGGAGAGTGATATATCTATCAAATCAATCTGATAACCAAGCCGACCCCTAATTGCGCAGCCATTTTCGCAAAAAGACCATGCCAATGACCCCAACTGCCATGATGCCGATCGTCCCCAGCATGGCAGTCAACAATTCACTCTGATGGTCTGGCTTTTTCTTCTCAACTATTGGCTCAGACTGATTATCGGGGATTATTGGTAACAGTGTGGCTGGCGCTGTAGCTACTGCTACGGTAGCATCGAACTCTAACTTGAAAGGCTGAAAATCTCCGGGTTTGACCGACTGACCGGTGAGTTCTAAACTATATGCTCCTGGCTGGGGAAACAGCACGGTGGTGCTGGGGATATCTTGATATTTTTCGGCGTTGATTGCTTGAAGCTGTGGTGTGGCTAGCTTTTGATTGCCAGGTAATTGTTTGATTTGCAGTTGGCACTGACAGTCTTTCAGCGGAATTGCGGTGCCACCTTTTTTGGTGAGAGCGAACCAGACCTTGGTTGGTTCCTGAGATTTTGGTCGATCAACTGGCTCAAAGTGAATTGTGGCTCCTACTTGGGCATCGGTCTTAACCTTGTGCCCCCAAGCTGGCAAAGGCAAAAGTACTAATGTGATTAGCCCACTCAGATACAGTTTATGTTTTAACGAGAGGATTTGGTAATTCATAAGATTTTTCGCAGTCAGTAATAATCAGCGCCAGCGATAGCCTACCAGTAAAGCTACTCACATGACCAGTGCTCACTATTTTCCAGAGCGATTAGAAAGACGAATGATCAAATAGCTCACTGATAGCGCAAGAGCCGCCACCCCTAGAGCAATTAAGTCATTACTATCTTTTTTCTCTAAATCTAAGATAATGATTTTTCGAGATACTGCAATTAGTGAGGTCACAAGAACCAATTCAACTTGAATGACATGCTTCTTGAGGTAAGCCGTAATATTTTCTAGTATTTCCAGCGCAATCAATACATTCAAAAATAAACCAAACAACTGAAACAGTCTTTTGTTGAAACCATCATTATCATAATAGTCCCGGACTGTCAGTAATGTTTCAATTAATGAATATCCCAGATGCCCGATCGCCGCAAAAGTAACCAGAATCATCCCCACAGAAAGTAGCTTAGAAACCCATCCTTCAATGATTTTTAAGCCGTGCAAGAATTTTTCATCATCAGTGATCATCAATAATAAATTTCTAAATATTTGCATGATTACTAGTAGCTCATTAAGTATTTATGGTTACAAAGTTGCTAATTGACATTTACAAAGACTGGAGCGATCGCCCCAGTCTTTGTAAATGTCAACTTTCTAACTCTAACACTCGCTGGACAAAATCTTGATCTGGCAAATAATCACAGGTGTTTACTCAGCGAATTTCATGAAAATCATTCATCATCATGGGCAAAGCGATGATATAAAAAGTCCAAAGCATAGTTTCGTAAGTTGTAGTACTCGGGGTCTTCCATAATTTGATCTCGATCGCGCGGACGATCAAACGGAATATCTAGCACCTCACCGATTTTGGCAGCGGGGCCGTTGGTCATCATTACTAATCGATCAGCCAAAAATAGCGCCTCATCAATATCGTGGGTAATCATTAGCACCGTGCATTTTTGCTCCCCACAAATTTTCATTAGTTCTTCCTGGAGTTCCTCTTTGGTGATTTGATCCAAAGCTCCAAAAGGTTCATCCAAAATTAGAATCTCTGGTCGAATTGAGAGAGCACGGGCGATCGATACTCGCTGGCGCATCCCGCCGGAGAGCTGCTGGGGCTTTTTATCCG
Organism: Synechococcales cyanobacterium; assembly: GCA_043721015.1. Lineage (GTDB taxonomy): Bacteria > Cyanobacteriota > Cyanobacteriia > Cyanobacteriales > Chamaesiphonaceae > JAAFHZ01. The sequence continues at coordinate 10,751 of JAYSRP010000268.1, forward strand.
CCGCATCGGCCAATCCCACCATTGCTAAGTTTTCATTAACGATCGAGACTTTTTCGGCCTTAGATTTGTGGGGATAGACCGAATTTACTGCCAGGTAGACGTTTTCAAAAGCACTCTTCCAAGGAAGTAAAGCATAGTTTTGAAACACCATCATTCGATCGGGGCCGGGTTGAGTAATCGGCTGTCCTTTTAATTCCACAATGCCCTTACTCGGCTGCGAAAACCCGGCAATCATATTTAGTAACGTAGATTTTCCGCAGCCGGAGTGACCAATCAAGCAAATAAATTCACTTTGATTTACCACCAAATTCACGTCTTCTAAGACCGTGTAAGTGCCTTTGGCTGTAGGGTAAATCTTGGAGACATCTTGAATAACCAGGAAAGGATCTGTAGCTACGAGTCGTTGGTTCGAGGCTGGTTTTTTGGTTTGAGTCTGTATCATAATTACACCTTTGCATGATCTAAAATTACTTCGGCAACTGAAATCGATCGCTTGATCGGCAGGCTATTGAGATAACCGATCGGATCTTCGGTATTGAACTTCACTCCATCAAATAGCTCGATTTGACTACGGCTGTAATCCACATCTAAGCCTAACTCTCGGGATGCGGTACTAAAAGTGCCCATCCGACAAACCCGTTCTAAAATTTCCACCCAATTACGCGGGAAGGGAGTGATGCCCCAGCGTGCCATTTGAGTAATGATCCATAGTTGCTCGGTGCGGCTAGGACGATTGACACCTTTACCAAAAAATTGGGGATGAGCAAATTCTTGATGTGGATCGTGAACCCCCTTGTCATTTAGAGGATCAGCCAGAGTGATATATTCGGCTTTCATGCCCAAGTATTCGCGCTGCGAGAGCAGTTGTCGAATCTCATTGACATTTTGCGGATCAGCACAGTATTCGCAGGCTTCTAGCAGGGCTTTGACTAAAGCCACATGAGTATTAGGATAAGCCGTAGCCCAATCTTCTCGTACCCCTAAAACCTTGCCAGGATGGCCATTCCAAATGCCTAAAT
>JAYSRP010000269.1:0-2519 GCA_043721015.1 Synechococcales cyanobacterium
GCCTTTGTATTTTGTAGGCGCTAGAATCCTCAACTCGCACGCATTCCTCCCGACGCTCACCGAAGCGGTAGAGCGCGGGACTCCTGCTGTTCAAGTTGAAAATGGCATGAGATGCTTCGCCTCAAACCCAAACATGATTTTGCTACACTTGATAAATTGCTTAACAACAGTGCTTACAAGGATTTTCTAATGGCCGCAATCCAAACCACTCCTCAGTTAACAGCCCAGCAAACTATTCAACAACTTGCCGACCAACATGGGATTGTACATCATCACTCTGTGCTTGATGAACTAGGTGAAGCATTCTCACGGCTTTCTGATAATGAAGTTGAACTTGATAAAACTGAATGGCTCCTGGTCGAACTCGATCGCGCCAATATTCTGACAGGTGCAAAAAATACTCTTCTTCATGCCCAGTACCTGCGCCAACGCCAAGCATGATCTTTGATCCATTTGGTGATTTTGACACCCAGGGCTATTTACGCAATGTTCTTGGCAGTAAAGACATTCAGGAAGTCAAATAGTCTAATCTAGCAAATTCCCCAAAGCCTTAGTAGCCTTGCCTTGTAAATCCTGGCGATTATCATCATAGATCATTAAAGTTCGGGGATCTTTGTGTCTGGAGAGTGATTGCGCTGATCGCATATCTCCTTCACTAACATCTAGGAAAGCTGTGATTGCACTGTGGCGCACCCGATGAGGTGAAATCTTGACCCCGGCGGCATCAGCATATCCCTGAAGAATACGGAAAATATCGGTGCCAGATAACCGGCGACCATTGCAGCTCAGAAATAGGGCATCATCTCGTTCGCGTAGCGTCCCCGAAGGGGAATCAGTCCCGTCTTTAGGTTGGAAGTAAAGCCCTTCGCGGATTGCTAACCAATGGTCTAGAGCATTTTCTAGTTGGGTGTTGAGATCGATCGACTGCCGATCGAATTGACCCTTACTTTTCACCATGAGCTTTGCTGGTAAGTAACTGTGGATATCGAGGGATACCACTTCTTCCCGGCGCAGTGCCAAATCCCATAACAGCCGCAGGATGGCATAGTCTCTGATGCCCAGGTCAGTAGATTGATCGACTAAGGCCAGGATTGATCGATAGTCATCCACTGAAACCCCGCGAGTATCTTTGTAGCTTTGGCTTTTGAGAGATTTGATCTCGCTTAGGGAAAAACTGCAAGCATCTTGTCTGCCAGCGTATTCCACCAAAGATTTCAGAGCAGAAATTCGCTGATTGATAGTGCCTGAGGCTTTGCCCTCGTTGAGTAGACGTTGCTGCCACTCCAGCACCAACAGAATGGCTTCTCTTTTGGTGCTAGCCAAGAATTCTTGGAGGAAAGTGGTGGGCGATCGGTTCGGTGCCATCGATCGGCAGAAGTAATCGATCGACTTGCCGTATTCTTGGCGAGTGCGGGGCTTGAGTTGGAGCCGTAGGAATTCTTCCCAGAGGGTTTCGTGGGAATTGTTGGAGGTTTCGATGTCTTTATTTACATCAGAAGCGATCAGCACCAGGGCAGGATTGGGAATTCTGACGAGCTGAGGGGTAGGAATTTGTTTCATATTTCTGGTATCTCCAAATCACTCTGCTTGTGAATTCAGCTCTGACAGCAGCTCTTCGCAGTTACGCCACATTGCTACTTGATGATTTCGATAGATTTTGGCAATGAATGGTGCTGGGTGATTGTGGACTAAATTTTTCATTGGCTCGATAGCTTGCACAAGAATATCAATCATCTCTGAACTGGCAAGATTTTGAGAAGCCAAGATAAACAATCTAATTCCAGCACGAGCAACAGCTATTTTCTCTAAAGTACGTCTGCTGATATTGGCATCTTTGGTTAGTACAACCCATTCTCGTTCACCCACTTGTGGCAACCATTCTACATCTAGAGCATCGGGTGCAAAGTGATCTTCATGAATTTCTACTGTTAAGCCAGCCTCCCGCAGAGCAGCTACAACTCTTTTGCTGCCTAGGCAGCGATCGATGAAAAACGTGATCGGTGGTGGAGTCATGCTGCGGAAGAGGGCATCTCACAGCGAATGGCTTCTTCGATTAAATTGCGAGGGCAGTTATAATCATCGGCTAAATCCTCTAAGGAGTCGCCAGCTACATAGCGTTCTGCCACGATTTTAGTTGGGATACCTGTTCCTACGATCACAAGTTGACCGAAAGCAATGCGGGGATCGATTACTACTAAGCGAGGACTATTGGTTTCTTGGGAACGGGTAAATGGGTGTAGCTTAATGGCCAATCCGGTATCATCGGGTTCAATCCGCTCTAGATGGGCAGTTAGTACTTCTTTAAGAATTCCTTGTCCGGCGAGAGAAGCATTGATCAAAGTGCCGTAGCGATCGACAAATAGATCGATACCATCAGTCCGAAATTCACTATGAGCCAAAGGATGAGTTACTTTTAGCTGGGATTCTAGATAGTCCAGAGCTACTCGCACTTTATCTAATTGAATTTTATGATGCTTGCGGATTGCCCGGAGTACATGGATTTCTACTAAATTGATGAA
>JAYSRP010000270.1:0-11571 GCA_043721015.1 Synechococcales cyanobacterium
GATTTTCTGGCTAAAAGTCTGTATAAGCTAGAAGATTTAACTCCGCAGTTATTAAATGTATTGAACTGCAATATTCAAGCTGGTGAAAATTATGCAGCCAAAAAATACTCTGGTAAAATAGTGCTATTTCGTTGTCAGGTGCAAGATTTAGAACATTACCTTCACCCAGAGTTTGGCTGGTCTGACTTGGTAGATGGAGGAGTCAATATTCATTCTATCCCTGGGCCACACTTTAGAATGCTCAAAGAGCCTCGTATTCAATTCTTGGCCGCAGAGTTGAAGCTTTGCATTCAAAAAATATCAATGAAATTGGATTCAACACATTGATTTTGAAATTGTAAAACTGTATTGATACTAATCTAAGTTCAAATGCACCATCTAACCATACAATTAGGTTTTATAAAACCACTGATTAATGTCACAAAAAAACAAGATTTTCAGTAATTCTCTATCAATGTTAGTCAACAAATTGACTCAAGGGATTGCCACTTTTTTGCTAAGTGCGGCGATCGCCCGAACTTTGGGAGCATATTCTTTAGGCCAATATTTATTAGCTGTAAGTTATTACAACATTTTTGTTAATCTTTCATCCCAAGGATTTAAGACCCTATTCACCAGAGAAATTGCTCGGACACCAGAGTCAACTTCGGTATATTTAGTAAGTGGTACTCTATTGCAGCTATTTTTTAGCCTTATTGGCTATATTGCTCTGGCAATAGTCGTATATATTTTGCCATACAATGCTGATACGTCTTCTGTTTGTTACATTTTGGGATTAGCAGTCATTCCATTTTCTCTTTCTAATATTACCGAATCAATTTTTCAAGCTCAAGAGAAGATGTATTTAATTGCCTTCTCCACGGTGCCAATTTATATTTCTCGCCTATTAATAATGCTTTGGATGATGCAATCTACTCACAATATGGAGCATTTAGCCATAGTTGTTGCCGTCTCCGAAACCATTGTTTTATTAATTGAATGGGTGCTAATTATTAAGATAGTGAAACCAAAATGGCAGATCGATCGAGAGTTTATATGGAATACCATCAAAGCTGTGAAAACATTGGTGGCGATCGAAGGCATGGGAATTGTTGCCGCCAAGGTAGATGTGCTGATTTTATCACTTTTGGGTAATGAGATTTTAGTGGGAGTTTATGGCTCAGTAATGCAGCTAATTCAACCATTTTTTATTGTTTCTAATAGTTTAACGTTAGCTTCGTTCCCTAGAATGTCTAAAGCTGTTGCATTAGGCCGAAACCAGCAACAGCACGAAGCGGAGCATATCATTAATATCTTGCTATGTATGGGGTTGCCATTCTTGATTGGTGTTATTTTTCATGGCAGCGAGTTACTGCTGTTTATTTATCAAAAGCCGAGTTTTGCTGAAGCTGGAATTATTCTCGATATCGCATCTATAGCAATTGTTACTCTGACTTTTTCTCAAGTTTGCAGTTATGTTTTGATATCTAATGGGCTAGAAAAATTCAATCTTTTAGAAGTCTCAATTACTACTGTTATCGGTAGCCTGGCCGGTATATTACTAATCGCTGAATACAAGTTGCTCGGTGCAGCATTCATGGGCTTGATCATGAGTATTACTAGCTTTTCTGTGCTAGCATACACCGTACATGTTAGAATATTTCCTATTCGTTTGTTAAGAATATTTCGGCTGCCGCTATTAGTTGCTAGTTTGATGCTGCTAGTCTTTTCTCTGCTTCAGAGAACGAGTCTAGACCTTTTACCACAAATAGCTTTAGCTGTTTCTGCTTATGCTTTTTTAACATCATTGATCGTCCTACAAAAATTAGGTGGGTTAGAATATATCCGCAAAAGAATATCAAAAATTAGGTGATTTTGATGGTTGGCAAACTGATAAAATCTAGCTTCTAAACACGGATTTCTTTGATGAACAGCTCTGCATCAGAACTTGTTAGTGTAATCATTCCCTCACTCAATCGGCCTCAACTAGTGAGTCAGGCAGTCAAAAGTGCTTTGGCACAGACAATTAAATCAATTGAAGTAATCGTGGTGATCGATGGGCCAGATCAATCAACCGTTGATGCCCTAAAACTAATTATCGATCCTAGGCTGATCGTGATGGAGTTACCCACCAATATTGGTCCAGCAGGTGCTAGAAATACTGGTATTAAAGCAGCAACCGGCACCTGGATTGCTTTCTTGGATGATGATGATCAATGGCTACCCCTAAAGCTTGAGCGGCAATTAGAGGTGGCACATCGATCGGTTCATGGTTCTCCGATCGTTTCTAGTCGCTTTATCGCTCGCACCTCTAACGGCGAGTTTATCTGGCCAACCAGATTGCCGATCATAAATGCTTCGATACCAGAATATTTATTTGTTCGTGAATCTTTGTTTTTAGGCGAGGCTTTTATTGTTACACCCACTATTTTGGCTAAAAAAGCATTGCTAGAAAAAATTCCCTTTAGCCAAAATTTGCCGAGGCATGAAGACCTGGATTGGTTGGTGCGGGCTAGTCAAGAATTAGACGTAGGTCTAGAATTTGTCTCTGAACCAATGGCGATCGTGAATATGATATATAGTAAAAAACGCCAAAGTCTAAGCAATATCAACGACTGGAAATACTCATTAAATTGGATTCGCTCGGTACGCGAACTAATTAGTCCCCAAGCCTACGCCGGTTTCATGGTAGCAGTGGTAGGCCCAACGGCATCAATAGAAGGGGCTTGGCAAGCTTTTTGGCCGATAATATGGGAAACTTTGAGTCTGGGTAAACCTCGAGTATTTGATATTTTCTTGTATATGTTAATGTGGGTAGTACCCCAAGATTTGCGACAAAAATTGCGTTTTCTTTTGAAAAGCAAAGGCAACACAAAAAAATAAGATAAATCAACATGAAGAAAATCAAAGTTGCGTTAATGCATTTTTGTTTTGAAGATTACACCATTGAGCTTGCTAACGCTCTAGCAGATATTGTTGATCTCACCTTAATTCAGCCGAAGAAAGTAGCTGCATGCTGTCAGAATTCTTTGAAGGACAATGTCTGTGTTATTAGCTTTGAAAAACCCCGAATACGCAGCCTAGGCAATTTCTATTCAATGCTAGAGATAAAAAAAATTATTGGCAACCTAGCGCCTGATGTTCTTCATGTGCAGGAAACTAATGATCCTTGGTATGATTTGACATTGTTATTAAGTAACATGCCTCCTTTGGTCACAACGGTTCATGATATATTTCGACACCCAGGCGATCGACAAAATATTTTTGGTGCAGACTATACTAAACGCATTGCCTTTTACAAATCTCAGCAAATAATCGTTCATGCTAAATTATTAAAACAAACGCTACAACAGGAATTCAGAGTTCCAGAGCAACAGATTAATGTTTTGCCTCATGGAGAATTAGGTAGCTTGTATCAACGCCTTTCTAAAAATAAAAGTATCCAAGAAGAGCCTTTTACCCTATTGTTTTTCGGTAGAATTTGGCCTTACAAAGGTTTGAATTATCTGTTAGCAGCAATGCCTCTAATTGCTACCAAATTCCCAAAAGTTAAGTTGATCATTGCAGGCAAAGGTGAAGATTTAAAAAAATATTTTCCCGATAGCTCTAAACATCCAAATATTGAAATATTAAATGAGTTTATCCCACCAGAAATGGTTGCTAGTATTTTTTGTCGCAGTAAAATTGTTGTTTTGCCATATATTGAAGCCTCTCAAAGTGGAGTAGTCTCATTAGCTTATGGCATGGGTAAACTAGTAGTAGCCTCGGCGATCGGAGGACTGCAAGAAGTTGTTCAACCGGAAAAAGATGGTTTGCTGGTGCCACCTGGTGATAGTCAGGCTTTGGCCGATGCGGTGATCCGTTTACTAAGTGATTCTCAGTTACAGCAAAATCTAGAACTAGCTGCCCTTAAACGCTGTCAGCAAGATCTGAGTTGGAAAAATATTGCCGCTCACACTGTAGAGATTTATCACCAAGCAATCGCGGCTAAAAGTATTTAACCAAGCTCCCAATTGTTACACTGGGACCTGCAAGATCTAGAGGGTAGTAGGAGTGCGAGCTTGGGCACCCAGATCAGCAAACACATTGGTAGCGATCTTTTGTGCTAATGGACTCTGACGAGGATTAGGAGTCAGTGAACCGTTTAAGCCCCAAACCCATTGAATAGACCCGCTAGAAAATACCTTCGCTCCACTGGCTGCGGTATAGCGCACCGCATTAGAAACATTAGTAGGAGTACCTGTAGGCAGACCAGGACCAACGCCAGCATCGGGGTTTGCCGGTGATGACGAGAGCACCACCAAGCCATTTGGAGTCAAGCCATTGTTGACCACACCATCCCATTCATATCCAACTAATCCGGGAATCTTATCGCCGTTCTTTAGTCCAGTGCCTGCATAGTAAGGATCGGCAGCATTGCTGACTACAAAATCAAAACCACCAGTGACATTGCTAGTTTGGCCCACATACATCACTCCCAACAAAGCATTTTCTGGTCGGTTAACTTGAGCGCTGCGGAAGCGGGTGGTTGCTTGGGAATTATCTAGTTGAGCGATCGGATCGAGATTCCAATCATCTTTATAAATTGCCAACACTCGGTTAGCTTGGCCAGTGGTGGACGGCTCATAGCGTACTCGCCAGTAGGCTGAGTTGGCAGAAAAGAAGGCTAAGTTGGTGCCATTATTGCGGGCTTTCTCAACGTTATTACGCATCTCTAGTGACCAATACTCATCGTGTCCTACCGAGAGAAAAGCATTCTGAGAATATAACTGGAATGGATTGGTGTGAACGTCGGTGTTGGCATAATAGGAGATGTCATAGCCCTGAGCTTCTGCCCAGCTTGCTGTCTGGTATTCCCAGGCTAAGACACCTTGAGTGGTCGGAGACAAAGGTCGATCGAAGGAAACTTTGTATGCTGGCTGGTTATTAATGCTGTTGAAAGCATAGGAGCTATAGCCACCATAGTTGTTGTAAGCCGCTACGGTGTTATTGGCTTCTTGGAAACCAATTTCAGTGGGGCGATTGTCGTCTCGCACCACAAATTCTATATAGCTCTGTTTACCAGTAGCGCTATCGGTCAACTTGGCCAGATATAGGCCAGTAGTCCAATCTGCGGCTGTTTGTAAGGTATAGGATGTATTCCATTTAGCCTCGACTAAGCGAGTGGTAGGATCGATCGTTGGTGCCGCCTGAGTCACTCCATTTAACCCCGCGACATTAGAAATCAATCTGCCGCCCGCGCCACCGTAGTAACCTAACCGATAGACATCCAGGTTGTACTTGCCTGCTTGCGCCAAGGAGACTTTCAGGTTTAGGGCTTGACCCTTATTAATGCTAGAGGCATCGCCGTAGCCAGCAATTTCGTTATTGTTGGCCAAGTTAGTACCACCAATTTGCCAGTCGGTGGTGCCGGTTTTTTGATTTTCTAAGACGATCGCATTCTGGGCAGTGATGGTGGTACCAGCACTAACAATGTTTTCTCTGGCACCGAAAGCATCGGTGTAAGTAGTGCGAACTCGGACTTGCTTGCCAAGTAAACCGTTGGTAAGGGCTAAAGATTTGGCAGTTGCTCCGGTAATATTTGACCAAGTAGTGCCATTAGTGCTTTGCTGCCAGCGATAGCTAATGGTTGCGCCATTCAATCCATCGGCATCTAGCACCGTCTCGGTAAGAGTACGACCAACGGTGGCACTACCTTTAAGAATGACCTTGCCAATATCATTGACATTGATTATGGCAGCGGTCGTGGCACTAAGCGGATTTTCGCTGGTGCCTAAAGCATCTGTATAAGTGGCGGTGGCACGCACTCGCTGGTTGACCTGATCTTGACTCAACGTTAGGGTTTTACTAGTTGCTCCGGCAATATTGTTCCAAGTAGTACCATCAACACTCTGTTGCCATTTGTAGTTGATAGCGACTCCGGTAAGTCCATCAGCATCTGCTACATTAGCCGTGAGGATTTGATTTTGGGTTGTGGATCCAGTAACGCTAATGGTGCCCGGTCTATTAGTGGGAGGATTAACTACAGTATTAGGACTAAAGACAATATCGCGGAAGTAGTTGCTATTATTAGACGCAGTCGGGAAAACTGCTGGCGTGGAGTTGTACACTCCATTACTGCCATCGGCAACGGCGCTCAGATCTCCATTTGTAATAGTGGTAGCGATCGCATTACCCGAAACCGCAAAGTAGCTATTGGCATTCACCGAAACCACATAAGTGGTGTTTGCTGCAATATTTAGTGGCGTGGTCAATGCCTGCTGCTGCCAGCCAGAGGCCGTTTCATTAGTAAAGACCACGCTACCTAATAAGGTTCCAGTACTCGACCAAACATTACCGGTATGGCTCCCTGTCTCGCTGGGAGCTTTGTAGTAACGAATAGCGTCAATCTTTCCGGCCTTGGCGCTGACAAACTCAGTGCCAAGTTCATAATCACCTGCCGCGCCGACACCATCGCTTTGATTAGGGTTATCGGGGGTTTGGGTAGTAAAAATGCTTTGGAGTGAGCCTTGATAGGTGCTAATGAAAGAGTTACTGAAAGGTGTAGCAGTTTCTATTTTGCCAGTGGCATATTCTAACTGCCAGTCTCCACCTTGAGCTGCATTGCCAGTCAGGTTGCTAGAGGCCGCTACGTCAGCTCCGGTGAGGCTGCTGAAGTCTTGAATAAAGGTTTGCCCTACTTCTCCGGCAGCAACATAGCAACCGTAGAGCAAAATATCTGCTCCTGCCGCTAACGATTTATTCCATTGTTGCAACTCAGCGGCATGTTGGGACAGGGAATTGGCATTGAGATAGTTTTCGCCTAACTGAATTTCACCAGTACTACCATGGGAAACTATTTCAACGGCTGTCAGATTTTGGTAATGACTAAGGACGTTAGTAATCTGAGCAACGCCATCTTGGGTAGGGTCTAAAAGAACGGTAATATCTGATTCGGCGTTTGCCATGACCATAGCAAAGTCAGCAATATGTGAATCAACAAAGGCGATCGAACGAACAGCAGCAGGATCTTTAAATATATCTGGTGACTGAGTTGGGCTTGAACTCGATGGTAGCTCAAGTAAAGAAGAATTTGTTGAGTTGTCTGCCCAAATCATAGTTTAAATTTAATTATTATAATTTTGCAGTATGAAAATCAAAAAAACTACATATAGCCCATGAAAATAATTGTATGTCCGGTGACAATTGCAAATTAAAGATATAAGCTAAGAGCTATAATTCAATATTTTATACGGTCTTACCGTACCCGAGGAAACTTAGATTGTCAATAAGGACTGAAGATAATACGACTTTCTACGTAGGCTTAAATCTGCCTTGTTGCAACATTGATTTGTGAGAAAATGTTAGTAGTCTGCATTTAACCATAACAATATGAATTCAACCAATTATTTATGCCTTGGCCAGCCCGCTCCAGATTTTACGGCTACAGCAGTGTGTGGTCAAGAATTTCGCACGGTGAAACTAGCTAGTTATCGTGGTCAATACATTGTGCTGTTTTTTTATCCCTTAGATTTTACGTTTGTTTGCCCCAGCGAAGTAATGGCCTTTAGTGATCGGCACGCCGAATTTCAAGACCTTGATACGATTGTGCTGGGGATCTCGATCGATAGCCAATACAGCCATCTGGCCTGGATTCAAACCGATCGAACCTTAGGCGGAGTGGGTGAGCTGGCCTATCCACTAGTCTCGGATTTAACCAGAGAAATTAGTACGGCCTATCAGGTGCTTGATCCCAAGCAAGGCTTTGCCTTGCGGGGATTATTTATCATCGATCCAGCAGGAATTATTCAGCACCTCAGCATCAATAACCCTAGTGTCGGACGCAGTGTCGATGAAACTCTGCGTATTTTGCAAGCAATTCAACACACGCAGCATCATCCCCAAGAAGTCTGCCCTGTCGATTGGCAGCCAGGGAAACCGGCTGTATTGTTATAGTCCATCGCTCACTAGTCGAGCAGGTTTTTTAAGAATTTTGTTGCTGTGCAAAGGGTGCGGATAAACCAGCTCTTACCATGATGGTTATTGGGCAGCCCAATATAATCCGCTGATCGCCAATACAGCCAATATCAGCAATACTTTGAGGAAACCGTTATCGTTGGTTTCGATTTCGCTGGGGTCGATCGGCACCGGAGGCGGCATTGGTTTTACCCGGACTGGTCGAGATTTTCGCTGAGAGCCACTGCCGCCTTTGCCGTTGGGGTTTTCTTCGATTTCTTGCAAATCAGGGATTTTGATAATCCATTCTTCCCGCCGGTTTAGCTCGGGGGCTTGCAGAATATAGAGAACCCGCTTGCTCTCTTGACGGGTTTCGATGTGAGGATGGCGGATGAGCTGAGAGCAAAGTTTGATCGCCCTGCTCAAATCACCACTGGCTTCGTAGGCTGTAACTAGCCAGAGCTGCATCTCGCCACCTAGCTTAGACTTAGGCTCTATTGCGGCGATCGCTGCTTCTAGGTAATCTACCGCCTGACGATAGTTACCATTTTCAAAAGCAGTTTGGCCAGCTAGGTAGTTAACAAGATTTGGTTCGGGAGCAGCAGATTCAGGAGTGGTCATCGATCGAAGAGAAAATTATAGGGTTATGACCGATGATGTTCAGAAGGAATAATCATGGTGCCGATTCCATTATCGGTGAAAATTTCTAACAGCAGGGAATGAGCTACCCGGCCATCGATAATATGGGCGGCTTTGACTCCCTGAGCTAAACTACGGATGCAGCAGTTTAACTTTGGAATCATGCCTCCACTGACCACGCCATCATGGACTAACTGGCGAGATTGGGTAATATCTAGTTGTCTAATCAGACTAGTAGGATCTTTAAAGTCACGCATCAGGCCGGGGGTATCGGTTAGCAGAATAAGCTTTTCGGCACCCAGGGCAGCGGCGATTTCGCCAGCGACAGTGTCAGCATTGATATTGTAAGACTGACCGCTGCTGTCGGCGGCAACGCTAGAAATTACTGGGATATAGCCATTAGCCACCAATAGTTCTAAGACTTTGACATTTACACCACTAACTTCACCAACAAACCCAATATCAGTGCGACCTTCTGGTCTGGCCATCACTAAATTGGCATCTTTGCCACACATCCCGATCGCCGAGCCACCAGCTTGGTTAATGAGTGAGACGATTTCTTTGTTAACTTTGCCTACCAGCACCATTTCTACCACTTCCATCGTGGCGGCATCGGTGACTCTGAGACCATCTTTAAACTGGGGTTCAATATTTAGCTTATCCAGCCAGCTATTGATTTCGGGGCCGCCGCCATGGACAATAATTGGCCGAATGCCAATGCAGGCCATAAAAATAATGTCTCGAATTACCCGATCTTTCAGCTTGCTGTCTTTCATGGCTGCGCCACCATATTTGACTACTACGGTGCGACCGGCAAAGCGCTGCATGTAGGGTAAGGCTTCGCTGAGCACCTGCACTCGATCGTGGACGCTGAGGGTAGAGCTAAGCAGGGTATTTGCGGTATTTGCGACAGTAGATTTGTTGGCCATGAAAGTTATGTGGAGGGTAAAAGGACGCTAATTAGTCGGGAGGCTCTGTAGATTTTAATATTGATGGGATCATTTGTAAGATCTCTGCGACGACATCTGCCGGTGGTCTTTCTTGAATGGTTGAAATTTTTAGATCAGCCTCACCATAGCGCGATCGACGGCTTTTTAAGATTTCATGCAGCTTAGCTTGGGGGTGGGGGTCTTGCAGTAATGGTCTAGTAGTATCACCGACCAGCCGCTGCCACAAGACATTTTCGGCCACATCGAGCCAGATCACAACTCCTTGACGCAAAGCACCCCAGTTAGATTGTTTGGTTACAATGCCGCCGCCGGTAGATACGACTAGTTTGGTGTAGGCCGAGACTTCGGAGAGGACTTGAGATTCGATCGATCTAAATTCATCTTCTCCGACCGCTGCAAAGATTTCGCTGATCGATTGCTTGGTGAGCCGTTCGATCGAGCTGTCGGTATCTAAAAACCCATAGCCAATCTGCTGTGCTAACACTTGGCCGATCGTTGATTTGCCACAGCCCATCATGCCAATGAGATAGATATTCAGGTTTTGCAGTCCAGCAATGGTTGATTGTCCGGTCATAAGTTAATCCTATTCTTCATCGTCAAAGTCAAATCCCCAGTCCTGATTATCAGGCTTGAGGGTACTTTCTACTTGGGGACGGGCTGCTGGTTTCGGAGCATCTTGCGGTGGCGTGATCACCCGATAGTTGGCATCGCGCACTACGCCTGGTTCTGGCTGATCTTTAGGGCGAGAGTAGTTGTCAAATCGGTCACGGAGCTTATTAATCGGTGAACTGGGCGGCAAATCGGTTTTTCTATCTTCTTTATCAGACTGCTGGGAAGGCCGATAATTGTAATCTGGTGGCTCTAGCGGTTCTACTGGCTCTTCCAGATCTTGATTTTCTAGCTTCCGGGCGATTTTGGCTTTTTTGGCAATACTGCGGGTTCTGCTGGCTACATAACCCCAGAGGGCAACACGCAAACCTAGGCCAGCAAATAAACCGCTGCTTACTGCGGCCAAACCCAAAAATCCCAAAGGAATCGGCATGGTCTGCCAGCCCAGAAATACTAGGCGTAATGCGGGCACCGGGTTAGAGAATGCCATAAAAATCAGGGCGATCGCTAAAAAGATGACCGCCATCAGTCGCACAAGAGAGATGATCATCAGAATCAAAGGGGCGAGGGAGCGCTTATAAATTATAGGTCGCCAGGAGTCTCTTTCCAGCGCTTGAGTGGTACACAATCGATACCCACTTGATCGAGAGTACGAGCCACCACAAAATCTACCAGGTCTTCGATCGATTGAGGCTTATGATACCAAGCCGGAATCGCTGGCACAATCCGTGCTCCCGCTTCAGCTAGGGTGGTGAGGTTCTTAAGGTGGATCAAGCTAAAGGGAGTCTCACGGGGCACGATGACTAGTTTGCGGCCTTCTTTAAGCTGCACATCGGCAGCGCGTTCCAATAAATCACCGCTCAGGCCATTGGCGATTTTACCCACGGTGCTCATGCTGCAAGGAATAATCACCATACCTGAGGTGCGAAAGGAGCCGCTGGCAATGTTGGCTCCTACATCGCCCGATCGATGACAGCGCAGTTTGCCGCCGGTTGGAACACCTGCTTGCTCACGCCAAAATTCGGCTTGGAGGTCAGGTTCGATCGGCATTTTGATGTCGTCTTCTTCTTGCCAGACCAGGTGGGCAGATTTAGAGGCCACTAGCTCTATGTGGTAGTCGGCTGTTAGGAGGTGATGGATCGATCGAACGGCATAAATTAGCCCGGAGGCTCCAGTTACACCCAAAATTAGCGGCAGAGTCATGATGTGAAGAAATGTATCTTTCTCACCATAGCGCTTGTTTGGGCTTTTTGCTGCGGCGGGAAATGAGTCCAAAGAAAAGAATTTTAAGTTTTTTGTTGCGTTGATCGAGAAAAGTATGTTATAAAGTTCATCTGTGCAAAAAATACATGGGTCGTTAACTCAACGGTAGAGTACTCGGCTTTTAACTGATTAGTTCTGGGTTCGAATCCCAGACGACCCATTTTTCCAGATCTCCGAGGTTAAAACCTTGGGGTTT
>JAYSRP010000271.1:0-2503 GCA_043721015.1 Synechococcales cyanobacterium
TTTATTTTAGTTTGAACTATCTTATATTCTCTACGATCAGGAGAAATCTTCCTCCACTCTTGCCACTTTAAACGTGATGACTCTCCTTCTTTACTAACTTCTATCTCTATTAGTACTTCTATAGCTTGATTAGCAATTGTGGCAACATAAGGACTGCCTTGTATCGCTGAATCGCTAGGATCAGTACTGAATTTGGCCTCCATTATCACTCTATGCAGTGCCATTAATTCATAGTAGTCGTTGATTGAAAAATTCATTATAATGCCTCAAGCAGAATTGAGCAAACTATTTTTTAGGATTTAGACCTGCGTAAACTATGTCCGCATGTTTTCCAAATCTCAATGTGCCTTCAAAAACCTTTTCATTAGATTGAGTACCATCTATTATCTGAATCCCAGGCTTCATTTTTAACTTGAATACGTGAGATCCTTTACTTTTATAAGCAGGATTCCCGATAAACAAGGAATTAAATGCTTCTGCCTGACTATACTCATATGGGGTGAGATATACTCTTCCTTTTGCGTCAGCTAATATAAGCTGGTCTTTTTGGATTGCCTGAAAACCTGCTGCGTCAGTATAATGTTGGAGAGTTGATGTTTGTGCAATTGACCTATCAAAACTAGTAAAGCTAACTAAAGCGATCAAGATGGCAGAGAAAAAATAGACAAAAATACGCCGTTTCATGAGGTCAATCTCCGTAATGAATAATAATTATTTGTAGTCAGTCTAACGTTCCTGTTCACCCGCTACTAAAGTATATTTGAGATCATCAGCTTGGTCTTAGTCGGTGTGCAACAGGTTTGTTAGACTGCTGAATCAACTCGCTTTTGCCAAGGGGCGAACGGATAAAACTTCATCAGAACGCAGAGCTTCTACAACGGAGGTTGGAACAGCGATCGTGGCAAGAGATTCGCCAATGGCATTAAAAACTTCCAGCACACAACCTTCTTCTCCACCACTTGGATGAGGAACAAAATCGACTAATATGGCAACGTCGCCAACTTTCAGACCATGCTCTGGCAAGTCACGAGTTAATGCAACTTCTTGATATAACTCTACCTTCATGTTAGTACTCCTAATTAGGTTTAAGGGTCACAAACTGAAATTTACCATCTATCTGTCTTTGTAGCCAAACGGTAATCACTGATAGATTAACACCATTTACACCGATTAATTCTCCGGCAATTTGGTAAAATTTGCCGTATTCATTACTCTTCTCTTCGATCGCCTCTTTGTCCATTGCCTGATTTTGGATCGCTAATCTCAGAGCTTCTGGATTTTCTCGGGTAAACCCAGCCTGAGCCAAAAACCTCGATTTATCGTTCCGTGCTTTTAGCACCAAAAGATACTGGGTGATTTTAGCTTCTGGAATTATCAAATCGTCTGAAATTATCACCTCAAGTTTCTCTCTATTACATCTTAGCTATCCGACAGGATAGATACGTTTTCCTTTGTCCACCAAGTCTGGATGTCATCTATTGTAGCAAATGTGGGATGTATATTAGCAAATTCACCTCGTGATTGCTGAATCATCAATTCTCTTAATATCCACGTAGGCAGTATTGAATTCGACTTGCTGGAGATAACTATAAATGTCTCGTCAAACTTGGAAGATAGTGCATGGAAAAATGAAAACATAGAATTCGCAATAGGAAAACTATTACGGCATAAGAGGTGAACCTTGTCGCCGTTTTGTCTTATTCTCCGAATGACTGGCTGAACAATATCTATTTGTGATGGTTCTCATACAATGCAAATATAAATATTGACTATTATCAACCTCAGTTTTTACCTTCTAGCCAATTTAATGCCTGTCGAGTAAATTGAGGAATCTTTAGTTCATCGTTTTCTAGATTCTTGATGAGCAAACACTTAAGCTTTTCATGAATTATATCGTGCTCAGCAATAATTTTTACCGGATAATGCTTTTTTGTCATGCCAATTCCTTGGGCAAAGCAATTTATCGCGGACGATGCTGCTTGTCTTACTTCAATCTGATTGTCTTGGTGTAGTATCTCTAATGCCCTAAATCTTAGTTCTGGAAAACTGATGTATCTTCCTAGAGCGTGAATTGATTGAATCTGAACTCTCCCAATTCTATTTTGAGTTGCTGAGATCAATGATTTAATTGCGCTTTCGCCGATACACTCCAAAGCCCAAACAATCCTATCGCAAGTAGGGCTATCGTCTAAAGACAACGCTTCGATCATTGGAGCGATTGCTTTTTCTTTTATGCTTAATAAAGCTCTGTTTGATGAAGTTTCAGCAAATATCTTTCTAAGTGAATCCGCAGCACCAAATCGAATATTTAAGTCGCTAGAAACAAGTTCATCCAAATAAATTTCAATTTTTTGACTAAGAGGTAAATCAGGTAATAGATCCATACTCATGACTTTTTCTCTGTAAGTCTAACGGCTCCGTTCACCCGCCGCCAGCAATTTTTCTGACAGAACAAAACAAATGCTTACGGTCGGTGTGCAACGGAATTGTTAGGCTTGCAATC